>CAMORQ010000135.1 GCA_946623915.1 uncultured Coriobacteriaceae bacterium
GGCCAGCGCATGGAATTCGGAGGTGCCCGAACCGCCGATCTGGCCGGAGTCGGCCGCGACGGGACGGTATTCCAGCCCGATGCGTTCGCAGTAGCGCCCGTAGGCGTCGTACATATCCTGGTAGGTCTTGTGCAGGCTTTCCGCACTGGTATGGAAGCTGTAGGCATCCTTCATGACGAATTCGCGGCTGCGCATCAGGCCGAAGCGCGGACGGCGCTCGTCGCGGAACTTCGCCTGAATCTGATAGAGCGTAAGCGGCAGCTGCTTGTAGCTTTTCAGTTCGTTGCGCACCAGGTCGGTGATGATTTCCTCGTGCGTGGGCCCAAGGCACATGCCCACACCGTGGCGGTCTTCCATACGCATGAGCTCTGGACCGTAATCGTTCCAGCGGCCGGATTCGTGCCACAGCTCCGCAGGCTGCAAGATGGGCATCATGATCTCCTGCGAGCCGATGCCGTCCATTTCCTCGCGGCAGATCTGCTCGATTTTGCGGATGACGCGCCAGCCCAGAGGCAGGTAGCTGTACAAGCCGGTCGCGCTCTTGCGCATGAAGCCGGCGCGCAGCAACAGCTGATGGCTGGCGATGGCAGCATCGGTGGGCGTTTCCTTAAGCGTGGGAGCGTACAACGCACTCATGCGAATCGGTGTGGTCATTATTCTTCCTCTTTTCACAAAGGGTTTTCACAAGTTGCACGATTATACTGCACTGCCGCAGCGCATCTCTCGCCAAGGCGCTCACCTGCAGAAAGAGCACAGAGAGGAACAGTCTGCGCGACTAGGGCGCCTGAGACGCAGGGCGTTCGGGACGCCTGGGGCGCACGGGCGCAGGGCGCTCGGGCGTTTGAGGCACGGGACACCCGAAGCGTCTGAGGCACTTGGGCGCTGGCCATCCAGGGCAGCCGGAGTGCCTTCGCGTTTCGACGCGGTTACCGCAAACACATGCGTGCATTTCTGGCACAATAAAGATGATGCAGCAATTGCGTGTCAAAGAGGAGACTGCCGATGAAAAGAATAGCTTCGATTGTGTCAACCGGCGTTTGCGCATTCCTGCTAGCAGGACTTGTCGCCTGCGCATCTGCGGAAACTGGCGCACCCGCAGCCTCAGGGGCTGCGGAAAACTCGGCTTCGTCGTCCAACGCTACCCCGTCGTCCGACGCCGCCTCATCGGCCGACGCCGCTTCGACATCCGACGCCACGGCACAGCCAGATGCCGGCACCCCACAAAAGGGCACCGTGCGCGTCGGAGTTGCCTGGCGACCGAACCAAAAATCCCTCTCATATGCAAGCACCTGCCGCGCATTGGAGGAAGCGGGCATCGACTACGTGGTACTTGACCAGGTACTTTCCCCCGACTTCACCTACGACGCCAACAACATGCTAACCGAAGGAAAAACGGAGGCGGGCACGCTCACTCCCGAAGCGGGCAAGTTGGTGCGCTGCAACACCTGGCAGGAATCGGACGTGGCAAACATGCTCGAAGGCATCAACGCCGTGGTGTTCCCCGGCGGTGAAGACATCAGTCCGTCGCTCTACTACGACCCCGAGGAACTGCCCGATCTGGAAGGCGAAGATTACAGCGCCGAGCGCGATGTGTCGGACTTCCTGCTGATGAGCTATTGCCTGGAGCACGATATCCCCCTGATGGCGATATGCCGCGGGATGCAGGTGCTCTCGGTCGTTTCGGGCGCTGAAATGATGCAAGACATCCCCACCTGGTTCGCCGAGCAGAACCTGGTCTACGAAAACGAGCACCGTCAGCTACCTGACGCGCAGGGCAACCGCGACTTCACCGCAACCGACATCCAGATCGAGCCCGATAGCATCCTGCACGACATCGTGCAAACCGACCACCTGGACAACTGTCCTTGCTGGCACCATCAGGCGGTCGAAAACGTCGACGGAACGCGCTTGGTCGTCACTGCGCGCACAACCACCGAAGGCCGCGAGATGATAGAAGGGGTCCAACGCACCGACAAAACCTTTGCGGTCGGCTATCAGTTCCATCCGGAAATCTCCATCCAGAAGGTGCTCGACGGCGAAGCCAACGCCCAGGACTACCTCGATTACGAAACCGCCCTGGCCTTGTTCGAGCGCCTCGAAGAGGAGGCAGCCGCGCAGCTGGAAGAAGATCCCGACAACCTGGGGATTCGCAAAGCGGCCTAACCTTCGCACATGGCAAACGCGACAAAGGGGCAGATTCCCGTTTCCGGCAGTTCAACGCCTACCGCTTGGAAACGGGACGATGGGCAACGGACACGGTCGCAGTCGGTGCTCCTTTGAAGGAAGGCGCATAGGCAGTGCGCACCACATGCGCAACCGCGCGCCGAAAAGACCATCCCCCCTTACACGAAAACGGGGCGCCCGTCTGCAGGAGGGGCGCCCCGTCGAACATGCTGGCCAACGAAGGGAGGGAAACTCGAGCCAGCACCACAAGGAGGATGGTTAAGCCAGAGCCGCGGCGTTTTCGCCGGCGATTTTGCCGAAGACCATGCACATACCACACGAGAGGCCCTTCAGCGAAATCGGGTACTGGACGTTGAAGCGGCCGCCCTGCGGAGCACCGCACACGTACAGGCCGGGGATCTGCTCGCGCTCGTTGTTGTACACGTGGCAATCGGCGTCGCTGACAAAGCCACCCAGGTTGCCCAGCGTGAGCGCCGTGCCGCATTCGGCCACGTAGAACGGGGCGTTCTCGAGCGGGAACAGGCGCTGCGGAGTCTTACCGAAATCGGTGTCCTTGCCCGCATGGGCCAATTCGTTGTAGCGCTCGATGGATGCCTTCGCGGCTTCCACATCCATGCCGGGAATCTGGGCGAGCAGGTCGTCGATGGTGTCGGCGGTCAGGCAGCGTCCGTCTTCGACGGCGGCATCGATGTCGGCCTTCGTGCGCACGTTGATGCGCAGGCCGGAAGCGGTGTATTCGGGCAGCTCGTCCTCGCGGTAGATGCAGGCTACGCCGTGCGCCATCGGGAAGTACGCCAGCTGCTCGGGCCAGCTGGAGTCGAAGAACTGATAGGCCTTGCGCTCGGGTTGGATCTCCACCTGGTTTTCAAGCTGCTGACCAGGCAGGTCTTCGTTCATGAAGCGCTTTCCATAGAGGTTGAGCCACAGATAGCCGTTGTTGCCGATTACGCCGCGGCCATCGGGACCGGCACCGCCGCCCATATGGTGGATGACCGGAGCATGCCACTGCTCGATGGCACCGCCGACCCAGGCGCCCATCTTATGGCCGTCGCCGACGTTGGTCAGGTTGCCTTCGGCGTCCATGTCAAGCGACAGAATCTGGATGCCGTTTTCGATGCACTGCGGGGCATAGAACTTCATCATCTCTTCGTTGCCCAAGTAGTCGCCGGTGGCCAGGATCACAGCCTTGGCATTCACCTTGATATACTTGCCCGTTTCGGCGTTCAGGCCGTAAGCGCCCACAACCGCGCCGCTGCTGTCGGTGATCAGGCACGTGCCGCGCGTGCTGTAGCGCACGTCGGCACCGGCAGCCACGGCCGCATCCAGGTTATCCTTCATGATCGTGCCCAGGCTGCTGAAGCCGACGGACGTGGGATAGCAGGGCATATCCTCTTCTTCCCACTTGTACGTCTCGGGAATCGGATAGCAGTACGGGAACATGTAGTTCTTCTGGCCCTCTTCGGGAATCTCCTCGTACGCGTCGTCCTTCACGAAATACAGGCTGGGGCTGGCGGACACGAACCAGTCGAGCGCTTCGCCGGAGACGTCTGCCCAGCGGTTGATGATCTCGTAGCTGCCATGATGGCTGCATTCCTTCATATGCTCGCTGATGATCAGGTCGCGATCGATGAAACCTTCGCCGCGTCCCCACTTGGCCTGCGTTTCGCCGCCCAGGATAGCCATGTCGGACGCCACGCTGTTGAAGTGGGTGGATGCCTCGAAAGCGATGGTGGACGCACCCGCCTCGGCGGCGGCGCGCAGGGCAGGCACGCCCGCAGCGCCCAATCCGATGACCAGCACGTCGGCTTCCAGCTCTTCTTCGACGTCGGCATCGTCGATCACAGGAGCTTCGCCTAGCCAAGGCATGGCTCCCGTACCGTCGTAGCCGACCGTGCTGCCGGCAGACGTGGTGGCCGCCGCGCTGGCGCTGCTTTCGGCCGCCGATGCGGATGCCGAGGCTTCTTCTGCGCCGCTGGATGCGCTGGCCTCTGCGGCGCTCGACGACGCGCCCGAGGCGGTCTGCGGCTGAGCGCAGCCAGACAGGCCGGCCATCGCGGCTGCAGCAGTGGCTACGGCTGCTCCGGAGATGAAGTTACGGCGCGACAGTGGTTTGGATTCAAAGGATTCGATCTGCATGTTCGGTTTCCTCTCTGCTTTGCTGCGGTTCCCTCCGAACCGCATTCGGTGAGCCCACTTTAGGCTCCATCGCGCCCCTTGTAACCATCCGCCAAGGTTGAAACAGGCCTCAACCGTATCGTCCGAAAGGGTTGATTTTTCATGAAACGCACTCGCCTGTTTACCTGCTTCACCAGTTCAGTGACGTGTTCCGCGATCACCCCTCGATTGTGCACAAACTGCTTGCGCAAGGCAGGTTGTGCGCCGTTTGTGGCATAATTTCAAATCGCCAACAGGGAGGGCTGGCGCATAGATGACTTTGCCGGACACACTGCATATCACGCCTAGGCATGCACTGTACGCCCTTGGCTACGCGTTCACGAGCGCATGGGCGACGATTCTGCTGTTTTCGTCGTCGTTTTCGCCCGCGAACAACGAAAGCATCGTGACGCTGTCGATGCTTTCGGGAGTCGTAGCTTGTTTGGGCGTGCTCCTACTACGCTCGCACGTGCCCGCGTTTGCCGGCCGCAGCGCCGCTGCGTCTCTGTACGCCACGTGCATGGCGGCCGGCACGCTTCTGTGCACCTTTCCTTCGCTGGCTTCTATTCCGTTCGTGCACGATGCGGGGCTCGTCCTTTCGGGCTTCTTCGCCATTCTGCTGATTCTTACGTGGTTCGACGCGTACGCAAGGCTGAACGCACGGACCATAGTCCTCTTGGCTGGCGCAGCCCTGCTGGTGTCCGCCGTCACCTGTTTTGCCGTTCTGGCGTTGCCGACCGAAGCGTCGAGCGCGGTAACCGCCGCCCTACCGCTCGCCTCGCTTGCCTGCCTGCCGCAGCTGCAGGAAGCGCAAAGGCATGCGGGCAGACCAGCGCTTTCGGCCATCGTGCGCGAGGCTGTGTCTTGGAAAACGCTGCTCGGAGTGGCCGTCGCGTTCTTCGTGATAGGCGTCATCGGCGCCCTTGCTCCCCAATTGGGGCTGATCGCGCACCTGTCACCCGCCTATCTGGCGATTCCTGCAGCTATAGCCGCCGTGTTCGTGCTAAGCGCGCTGCACGCCCCTGCACGCGTCGATGCCTCCATCCTGTTCAAACTGCTGCTGGTGGGCGTAGCCGCGCTTGCGTTCCTGCTGGTGTACTACGGCAACACGAACCTGTCACTTGTGTTCTTCGTGTTCATCACCGCCGATGTCCTGCTGTGGACCGTCCTCGCCCTCGCATCGAAGAAAACGCCGGTAGACGCTCACGCCGTGTTCGCCATCGGTTGGCTAGCCGAATGCATCGGCGACGTTGCCGGACACAACGTGGGTGCGATTATGGGAAACACGTCGCTGCTGTTTGCAATCGTCATGCTGCTCATCCTGGTGGCTGTGGGGTTCGCTTTCGGCGACGGCCTGTTCGTTATCGAGCTCGAAGAAGCGCAAGGCACCGTTGCCGCCGGGGCCTTCAAGGACGTTGCCGCAGATGCATCAGGCGCGAATGACGCAAACCCGAACAGGACACACGCGCAGGATGGGTCTAGCACGATGGGAGCAGACGCCGCACCTAGCCGCTCCTCAGACGCCGATGCTTCTGGAACCGAGCCTGATCT
>CAMORQ010000136.1 GCA_946623915.1 uncultured Coriobacteriaceae bacterium
AAAGCATTCGCTCCATGGCTCGTACGGGTCATGCGGCGAGGGTGGCTCTGCGTCAGGCCGATATCATGTGCGGACTGTATGCGGCGGGAACGCACCAGATAATCGAATGCGAAGACTGCCTGGTCGAACACGAAGTGGGCAGACGTGTAGTGGCGGCCGTGCGTCAGATCATGGCGCGCTACGGGGTGGCGCCCTACGACGAAGATGCCTGTTCGGGTTTCGTGCGCCATGTGGTCGTGCGCGTCGGCGCGCAAACGGGTGAAGTGCTGGTGACGTTGGTCACCAACGGACGCGAATTCGCCGGCGCGAAAAACTTCTGCCGCGAACTGGTAAAGAAGGTGCCCGAGGTTACTACCGTGGTGCAGAACGTGAACACGCGGGCCACCAACGCCATCATGGGCCAGGAAGAGCACGTGCTCTATGGCCCCGGTTTCATCCTGGACACGCTCTGTGGCTTAAGCTTCCGTATTTCCAGTCACTCGTTCTACCAAGTGAACGCACGGCAGACGCAATTGCTCTACGAAGCGGCAATACATATGGCGTTGGCGACTGAAGAGTCGGCAAACGCGAATCAAATACGCGGGGCAGATGAGCCGCTTACCATTCTGGACGCGTATTGCGGGACGGGCACCATAGGGCTGGTGGCTGCAGCAGCAGCGCCGGGTGCGCAGGTGGTGGGTGTGGATAACACGGCTTCCGCAATCGAGGACGCACGGGGTAACGCCAAGCACAACGGCATCGAAAACGCGTCGTTCGTCGTGCAGGATGCGGGGGCGTTCATGCACGGATACGCTGCTGCAGGCGAATCGGTCGATGTGCTGTTCATGGATCCGCCGCGCTCTGGTGCAAGCGAAGAGTTCCTGCGTGCGGCAATCGCGCTCGCTCCACAGCGTATCGTCTACATTTCCTGCAACCCCGAAACCCAGGTGCGCGACGCGCGTGTGCTCCTGGAAGGCGGCTACCGCATCGAATCCGTGCAGCCCGTCGACATGTTTCCCCATACCGACCATGTCGAGTGCGTGAGCCTCATGTCGCGCACAGATGGGTGATGCGTACGCAAATGATTTCTCGGGTCGTGCAAAGTGCGGAAGCGCCGATTTCTTGGAATGTGAATGGGGATGGATGAGGACGACGTTTCTATCGAGGGTATTTTCGTCTGCAATTCGCATGAGACTCCTGAAATGGCGCAGGATGCAGTGCTTTATCGACAGGTATAAGAGAGAAAGCTCGGGGTTCGTGGCCGGATAGATGATGGTACGAGACGACGCTGAGGTGGAAAAAGCTGAAAAAGCGGTTAGCGGTTTGAAGAATGTGGTGGTACGAGGTTTTGTGTATAAAGATGTATCCTCCATTTCGGTTTTTTACACCGACGAGATCGAATTGGAACCCGTCATGATGCATGAAAAGCTTTTGCAGCTGCTTCCCGAGTATATGGTACCGACCAATTACATCCGGCTGAATGAGTTCCCGGTTTTGCCGTCCGGAAAAATAGATAAGCAGAAGATCATGCCGCCTGAAGGAAGTTGGGAACAGTTCAATAACAACCCTGTCTCGGTTCTGCCGCTTATAGGCAGGGGCGAGAACTTCGAAATATATGACATGGGGTGCGGCAAGGCAGTCAAACGATTCCGTTCGCCTGTTCGATATGACCGAATCTGGGGGGAACAGGTTTCTATGCACAAGGCATACGAAAGCGGGGCTTCGGCACAGAATGCCTATGCGATAGTCCGGTTTGAATCGGATTACGGCATCCTTATGGACGAGGGCAGAACCAAAAAGGATAAAAGCGTCCGCACGTTTGACGGAGGGCCACTTACGGACGAAGACGGAAAAGACATCGAGGATTACGTAAAAACAATTACCAATCCTTATGGAATTCCAGTAAGCTTTGTTTTTTTGGGCGCGACGGAGCGTGGACTATCCAGCCTGGTAATGTAGAAGTGTTCAGCCAAAGAGAAACAGTAGTTTTCGGTTGAACGCGTCCTGGTTGGTTAATTCGCTTGTACTGTGGACATTCACGGCGTTGCCTCTAGGCATGTCGAATGCGTGAGCCCCAAGTCACGCAAAGATGACAGATGGGATGGAGCCCTCGCGCAAACGGTGTTTTGGCGTTTGCCGGCTCCTGCGGAAAAGGACGGGGCCGATGCTCCAGAAAAGGAAGGGGAGGTTCGATAGAACCATGAAGGGGAAAACATTCGTTATCGCAATCGTTTGTGTGCTTGCCTTCTGCTTGCCCGCGTGCAGTCAGAATGCATCCGATCAGCAGCCAGCGAGCTCAGATCGAACGGAGGCAAAAGAGCAGAGGGAGGGGTTCTCTGTGCGTGAAATCTCTGACGACCTGTTTGATAGGATGAAAGCGGGGAACACGTACAAAGAGGACTGCATAGTCCCACGGGAAGATCTTCGCTATCTGCTGGTTTTGCATAAGGACAAGGAAGGCAATACTCACCAAGGGGAAATGGTCGTGCACAAGGTAATCGCCGAAGATGTTCTAGAGATCTTCGAGGAGCTCTACGATGCGGGTTATCCCATAGAGAGGATGGTGCTTCCGGACAACTACATGGCTGACGACGAAACGATGATGCGCGACAACAACTCGTCTAGCTTCAACTTCCGGTTCATATCGCATACAAACAAGATTTCAAAGCACGGGCTGGGAATGGCGGTGGACATCAACACGCTGTACAACCCTTATCATAAATTCGTGACGAACGATGACGGTACCCAGGAAGAGGTCATAGAGCCTGCTACAGGAAAAGATTATCTGGACCGGACAAAGGATTTCGATTACAAGATAGAAAAGGGCGACCTGTGCTACACGCTTTTCACGGAAAAGGGCTTTGAGTGGGGAGGCGACTGGACGGATCGAAAAGATTACCAGCATTTCGAGTTGCCCGATGAAATCGCAGAGGAGTATTCGGAGGCGTATCAGAAGTAATTCTGCCCTTGGTTGTTCGATGCGTCCGCCACGTTCGCCTCTTCAAGCTGGCATGTGGCCCAGACTTGCGGCCAGACCATGCTTGCAATTATAGCAATTGTGCTGCCGTTGGATGGTGTCATCGCTTTCGGCACCATCCGAAGCTAACGAAAAGGCGGTTTTGTCGCATGGTTGGCGATTGCGAGCCAGAGCGCATTGCCAGATTCCTGTCTTGCTGCAACGCGAGTTATGTTGGGGAAGTGGTATAAAGTCTGAGTTAGCAAAAACTAACTAATATGTTATGCTCGACTAACAGTATCAGAGCAAAGAGGGCGGGCTATGGCCGAAACGTTTCTTTCAATCAACGATTTGCGCAAGCACTACGGCGAAGGCGAAGCGCGGCTCGAAGTGCTTCGCGGCATTACCACATCGCTGGACAAGGGCGAAATATGCGTGCTGTTGGGGCCGAGCGGTTCGGGAAAATCGACTTTCTTGAACCTGGTGGGTGGATTGGAGCCAGTGGACAGCGGCACGATTGACGTGAACGGGGTAGAGCTGACGGCGCTCTCCGATAAGGACCTGGTGGAATATCGCCGTCGCGAACTGGGTTTCGTCTTCCAATTCTACAATCTCGTGGGCGATTTGACCGTGCAGGAAAACATCGAGGTCTGCGAATACCTCTCCAGCAATCCACTTCCCATCGAGCCGCTGCTGAAATCGCTGGGTTTGTGGGAGCACCGCAAGAAATTCCCGCATCAGATTTCCGGCGGCCAGCAGCAGCGCTGCGCCATCGGCCGCGCGCTCGTGAAAAATCCGGGGCTTCTGCTGTGCGACGAGCCGACCGGCGCCCTCGATTACAACACCTCGAAGGAAATCCTGGAGCTTATGGAGCAGGTGAACCGGGAATACGCCTGCACTATCGTCATCGTCACGCACAACGACGCTATCAGGCATATGGCGCACCGCATCCTGCGCTTGCGTGACGGCCTGCTGGTCGAAGATTCCCGTAACGAAACCCTTCTGCCCGCCCGGGAATTGGAATGGTAGGCTATGTCCAATCCACTCAACAAACGTTTTCCTAGGCAGCTGCGCAACAACATAGGCAAGTATCTGGGCCTGTTCGCCATGATGCTTATCGCCGTTGCCTTCACCGGCGGGTTCCTTCTTGTCGCGAACAGCATGGAGCACATCCTGAACGGCATGGACGAAACGTACAAAATCGAAGACGGGCGCTTCGTGTGCGATTTCGAAGCGGAGGACGAAGCCATTCGGGCGGTCGAGGACCTCGGCGTTACGGTTTACCCCGACTTCTACCGTCAGGTTCCGCTCGAAGTTGGAGCCGATGACGAACGTGGCGAAGGCATACAGGCGCGCCTGTACGCCAACCGCACTGCCATCAATCTGCCTTCCTATGCCGAAGGGCGCGCGCCGGGAAGCCCCAACGAAGTGGCGCTCGATCGCGTGTTCATGGACAATCACGGCTTAAACGTGGGGGACACCGTTGCCCTGGAAGGCAAGGACTTCCAGATAGTGGGTAAGTGCACGCTGCCCGACTATCAGGCCCTGTTCGAAAACAACACCGACCTTGTGCACAACGCCATCACCTTCACGATTGGGCAGCTTACGCCCGAAGGGCTTTCCTCTCTGAGCAGCAACAGTGAAACCTATGCATACTCCTTTGTCCTTGACGACCAAGACTTAAGCCTCGATAAACGCCTCGATGTGGAAGAGGACATGATAGACGCGCTCGTCGACGAAGGCTGCGTGGTGTCCGACTTCATCGACGTCGACGACAATTCGGGTGTCGGCTTCGCCATCGACGACATTGTCGCCGACCGTGCCGTTTTCACCGTGGTGCTGTTCTTGCTGATCGTCATCATGGCGTTCGTGTTCACCATCCTCACGGGGGCCACCATCGAAAGCGAAAGCGCGGTTATCGGGACCATGCTCGCAAGCGGTTGGCGCAAGGGCGAGCTGATGCGGCACTACCTGTTCCTACCCGCCGTCATCGGTCTGGTGTCGGTGGTCTTGGGCCTGGTCATAGGCGTCACGCTGCTCGTGAATCCGCTGAAGGACCTCTATTACAACAGCTACAGCATCCCACCCTACGAACTGCACTGGGACGCGAGCATCGTGTTCTTCACCACCGTGCTTCCGCTCCTCATTCTTATGGGTGTCACGATAATAGGCCTGGCGCGCAAACTGCGCTTCACCCCTCTGCAGTTCCTGCGCCATGAAGTCTCCTCGAGCAAGCGCAACGCCAGTCTGCCGCTTCCCGACGGGCTTAGCTATCCAACCCGCTTTCGCCTGCGTGTGCTGCTGCGCAACGCGAGCCATTTCATCACGTTGTTCTTCGGCATTGCGTTCGCAAGCTTGTTGCTGTTGTTTGGCATCTGCCTGATACCGGTTGTGCAGAATTACTCCGTCGAAATGCGCAAGACCGTCGTGTCTCCCTACCAGTATGTGCTGAAGGCCCCGCTTGAACTTGAGGGAACGGCCGAGGAGCGCGATAGGTACGCGGCGGCGCTGCGCCTCATAGAGGACCACGACCGCATCGAAGCCAACCAAGATTCCATCGATGCAGCCGAGCGTCTTGAAGACAACCAGGCGCTCATGGATGCGCTCGAGCGCCTGCAGGACAACGAGCCGCTTATGGACGCGATTGACCGTCTGCAGGACAACGAGCCTCTCATGGATGCGCTCGACAGGCTCCAGGACAACCAGGCTTTGCTCGATGCCGCCGATCGGCTGCAGAGCAACCAGGCCCTGCTCGATGCAGCCGAGCGCCTTGAAAACAACCAGGCAGTGGTGGATGCGGCCGAGCGCCTGCAGAACAACCAAGCGGTGGTGGATGCGGCCGAGCGCCTGCAGGACAAGACGGAGCTTATGCGTTGGCTCGAATGGGCTCAGCTCAACCCCAACTACGTGGGGGCGGCCACGCGCGTTGCTGCGGGGTCGGCCAATG
>CAMORQ010000137.1 GCA_946623915.1 uncultured Coriobacteriaceae bacterium
CATCCAGTGGCTGACGACCGGGATGGTCACGTCCGCGAGGCGGTACCCGCCGATGTAGCGGCAGATGACGCGGGCCTGCTTGCGGTAGTGGTTGCTCGTCGACGCCTCGATCGCCATGCTGCTTTCCTTGTGCTGGATGAACTTCTCGAGGAACTCGGCGAGCGTGAGCCTCGACGTGTAGGCCGAGCCCTTGCGCTCGAGGTCGAGTATCAGCTCGTCGCGCTTCCTGGCGGCCTGCTTCTCGGTCCTCGCCTCCACCGTATGGTAGGAGGGGACCAGCTCTCCTGTAAGCTGGTCCCTGTGGCTCAGCGTGACGTGCCACTTGTTGGTGTTCCCGCGGCGCCTCAACCCTCTGCTCGTGTACTTCATGGTTAGCTCCCATCCACTCGTTTTCCACACTTGTCCGAGCAAATGCTTGAGCTACATTGTTGACCACATCTCGGGCAACATTTAGACCACATTCCAGATTCGAAACGTGGGATAGCGCTGGCTGCCGCAGAGCGCGGTGGAAGCGGTGATTGAAAAAAACACAGGTCAAAACCCCGCGAATTCACAACCTGAACACACTGACAGCAGCTTTGCGGGATACAGGACCGCTGGCAGCCATGAGGTCAGGGGTTCGATCCCCCTATGCTCCACCAAATTCTCGACCGCCGCCAGGCGGTCTTTTTCGCTCGCGAGCATAGGGGGATCGAACCCCGCGAGAGTTCGACAGCCCTGTGGGCTGTCGAAGCCCGAGCACGGCGATAGCCGAGCGCAGGGCAGCGGATGCCCGAAGGGCATACGCCCGATCCCCCTATGCTCCACCACTAAAACCGCAGGTCAGGATGCAAATCTTGGCCTGCTTTTTTGTCGGTTTTTGTCGGTCAGCATCGCCTGACCGGCATTTTTTGCCGAAAGCAACTGGGTGGATTCGCGGCAGAAAAAGTTGATTCATTCGCAATGCTCGCCAGGGAACAGTATCTTTGCAGCTCGCTTCAATTCGGCCGCTAATCCTTCGAGGAGCTCGTGTTTGGCATTGTCGCGTTTCCATGCGACGGCAATGTGCGTTTGTTCATCTATGCCCTCTAAGGGCACGTAAGCAAAGCTTCCAGGGGCTCGCTCCTCGTAATAGAGGCAGAGCACCCGAGGCGCAATGGTAAGGTATCCATCAGTTTTGATGAGCATGGTGGGCGTGTTTATATCGTTAACCGTGTCTATGATCTCGATGTTGCTCGCTTCCGGTTCCAAATAGTTTCTGACGGTTTCGTTGTGGCGAGGCCAGTAAGAGCGCGAAACGTTCAGCACCGTTTCGTGTTTGAGGTCTTGAAGAGTGACATAATCCAGCTTGGCGAGGGGGTGTCCGATGGAGCAGAAGAGGCAAAACGGGTCGGCTATGAGCTCGGCGATCTCGCACATCTTAGGCGGAAGGTCTTCGGGGCACCCGGTTATAATCGCATCAACGCGACCTTCGACAAGTGCTTTGTTGACAAGGTCGAATTCAAAGTTGACCATTTCAACATCAACGAAAGGATGCTTGACCGAGAAGAGCTTGCGCGCCTCTTCGAGAAGCTGCGCTCCCGGTGTCCAGATAAAACCGACGGATATCTTCTCGGTCTTGCCTCTGCTGAAGCGTTGGGCCTCCTGAAGCATTTCGCGATACGCTTGCACGACCTTGTGGGCGCTGAGCACGAATCTGCTTCCCATTTCGGTGAGCTGCACGCCGTTTTGATCACGTTGAAAAATGCTGAAACCAAGGTCACGTTCAAGTCTCTTCACGCGTTTCGAGAGCGCTGGTTGGGATAGGTGCATGCGCTCGGCTGTATGCGTGAAGCTGAGCGTTTCGGATAAGTCGATGATTTCCTCGAGCTGCTCGATTTGCATGTGCGCCCCCCGCTAGGCCTCCTGCTCGCTGCTATCTCGTTTTATCGCAGTTTAACACGCCTGTGTACTTGGGTCATTCCATCGGGTCATAGCTAATGACCAATGTTCATTTTACGCCGCGAGAGGGCTTTTCTATATTGAAATTACCGACTTGGGCGGTGTGTTAGAGGCCAGAAACAAAGTTGTTAAACTGGAGGTCATCATGAGCGAGAAGCTAACAGAGCGCCAGAATGCCGACCGCGTCTTCGGACGCGCCGAGGGAGATCCGCAGTGGGTGCCCATTGCGGGGCAATACAACGAAATGGTATTTTCGAGCGGGTTGCACGAGCGTCCCAGTGGGCCATATGGCCAGGACTGGTCCGGTTGTTGGTGGCGTTTCGATGAGAAGTGCTTGGGGTACGCTCCCGACTTGACGAAGCCGCCGGTGTTGGAAGACATAACCCGCTGGCGCGAGGTTGTGCCGTTTCCCGATTTGGAGGCTATCGATTGGGAGGAGTGCGCACGACGCGATCTTGCGGAATTCGATCGCGAGAACAAGTACCTGTGCATGTTCATGGAAACCGGTCCCTGGGAGCGCGTGCAGGCGCTGATGGGCATGACGGAGGCCTTCGTTTCGTTCTACGAGGAGCCCGAGGCTCTCAAGGAACTGCTGAATGCCATCACGGATTACAAGGTGACCGCCATACGGAAAATAGGCGAGCACTACCACCCCGATGAGTATTTCGCGCAAGATGACCTTGGGACTGCGAAGGGCCCGATGTTTTCCAACGAGATCTATCGGGAGTTTCTTCAGCCTTGTCATAAACGCATAGCGGACGCCATCCACGAAACGGGTGCCCTGTACATGCACCATAGCTGCGGCTGCATGGATGCACTCATGGAAGACCTGTATGCCATCGGAGTCGACACGTTCAACCCTCTTCAGGGAATGAATGATTGGGAGGGCATCGTTTCCAAATTCGGCGATCGTGCGTGCTTCTCGGTTGGTGTGGGAAGCATCGACAGGGCCGATAACACTCCGGATTTCGTGCGCAGCGAAATTCACCGCATTATCGATACATTCGGTCCGAGCAAGCATCTGAGCGTCATGTGCTTCCCGACGAATGCCGATGCGTTACCCCTGGTCGATGTGGCGATAACCGAGCTGCAGAATTACGGTCACGAATTCTACGCCAATTAACTCCATTTCAAGGCGAGATAGAGCCGGCCATGGCATGTGGCCGGCTCTTCTTGTCTTTTGGCGTGAAAACCCCCTCGTTTCCTGCGCAATAGGGGTCGCGAGCGCTTTGCGTTGGCGAAAGCGTCGTCGTGCGTGCTTATAAGAAACGGACCTGCAGAAAGGGGTGCCTGCAGGTCCGTTCGGTGGGTATTGCTTTGTACCGTTACTTCAAATACGGCCTTTCGGGATACAGGGCGCAGACGTCGCACGTTTCGTTTCGGTACTCGCCATTCCAATAGGGGACTTCATGGATTGTGGCGCGGATGCGCAGCTGCCGCGTTCCGGGTTTGCCCCAGAGCACTTCGACCTCGTCGCCCATCACGGCAGCGGATTCGTCTACAAAGGCCAGCGAGAGGAAGCTGTGCGAGTAGTAGTCGATGACGCGGCCGGTTGCGACGCCGACCTTTTCGCCGTTCTTCAAAACGTAGCCGGCATGCTGGCGTGTGAATTCGGGCAGTTGCTCGTTGAAGCCGAGAATGCGCTCCTGCAGGTCCATTTCGGGATCGGTGATTTCCGCCGCGACGACTGCGCCGACATCCTCGGCATTCCATTCGAGGGTGACGCATGCGCGCTTGGGGCCGGCGGCGATCTTTTCGAGCGCATCGCGGCCGATGTAGCGACGGTCGGGCTCATCGAATTTCACGAGATCGCCCCAACCAACATCGTAAGGAGTCGTGTAGTAGTTTTTCTCGTTATCTGCTGCACTGCCAGTGAGAATCACGGGGAAGTCGGGCGTGTCGGGGATGGGCGTCGGCGATCCCCAGAAGTGAATGAGTCCGTTTGGATAGCCGCCCGGGGTGTGGTTCGAGCAATACTGGCGCGTGCCGAGCTGCTTGAGCCCCTTGTCTTTCCGCCCTCTTGGCATCTGGGTCGACCTCCGCGTAGGTGTTGAGGGTCATGGCGACGTTCGAGTGGCCCAGGTGACTCGCCTGTGAGCGGGTCCCTGTGGCTGAGGGTCACCTCCCACTTGTCGGTCCCGCGCCGCCTCGTCAAGCCTCTGCTCGTGTACTTCATCTGAGTCCTCCTTGCCGGTTTTCCACAATCTGCGGATCGACGATTCCGACCGACATTGTGACCGACATTTTGACTGACAGATGACTGACATTCGCTTGGGCTGAATCGCTGAGAGCCGTGAGAGGGAAACCGCGTTCCTGAAGGTGGAGAGCGGAAAAAACACAGTTCGGAAACCCGCCATCTTCACATCCTGAACACATGGAGAGCCAGGTCAGAGACTTGTCTCGCGCTGGCAGCCATGAGGTCAGGGGTTCGATCCCCCTATGCTCCACCACGAAAGCCGCAGGTCAGGATGCAAATCCTGGCCTGTTTTTTTATCGGTTTTTGTCGGTCAGCATCGCCTGACCGACAAAACCGGGTTTCGCTCGGACGATAAGTGACGCCTGCGCGATACCGGCCAGCTCATCCGCTCAAACGTTGCTCGACTTCGCCGAGCAATTTGCACTCGCTTAAGGAACGTCGCGATGGGTATAGGCCACGGTTTCGGGCTTACTTCTTTGCGCTTCGAGCCTCGTCATGTTCTTCGATTTGCATACGCAGCATTCCTCCAAGGACGCCGAGTAACGTGAGGGCTGCAAAAATTGTTGTCACGATACATAGGGGCGTCCATGCTCCTTCGAACAGCGCCATGACCGATTCGTATACGGCTTTCGCTGCTCCAATGAGGGTAATCATGAATCCACCGGCTCCGATATTTCCCAAGGTGTCGCATATGCCGATAGCTGAAAGCACGGCGCCTATCGCAAATGCAATGATGAGCAATTTCGGTATCTCGATGCGGGAAAGCATAAAGATGAACTGGGCCACGGCGGCGAGTAAACCGCCAACGACAAAGGCTAGCAAGAACGACATGATTACATCACGCCTTCGAACGCATTAACAGCTGCCGCTATTATGAGGACGCAGATTGCGCCGAAACCGATGACGTATCCAACCATTCCGACAGCCGATCTAAATCCGCCACCCACTGTTCCAGTTTTTTTCCGGCCGTTCACGTATGCTTCTGATACCGCCGCGCAAAAGCCGTTGAATGGGAAAACAAGGCCGAAACCCGCAATCGGTGCGAGCTTCTGGTGTAGTCCCGTGACGAATAGAACCATGCCCAACACGCCCATCGTCGCAAGGACCGCGAATCCGAGCAGCGGGTGGTTCGCTCCAAGGATGGGCGTCCATAGGATGACGAAAAGCTGCCCGATGGCGGAAAACGCTCCGCCGAACAGGAACGCGAGGCTCGCCGCCTTCGCAATATCCGCTATCTTTGGAGCAGCTAGCTTGTTCTTTTCTTCCATGTGCGTCCCTTCGTGAGTCATGCAATTGATGTAGTGGTTGCAGCTGCAAAACCGGCCAGCTTCGCTATCGAGCGAGGCTGGCCGTGAAGTTTGCATTCCGCGCATTACACCTGGTAATCAACCGTTGCCTGAATCATGGCGTCGACGCATTCGTCGTTTGCGTTGAGCGGGCAGTCACATCCCGAGCTCACCATGAGACCGGTTTTAGGTCCAACGTCGTCGATTAGCTTGGTGGTGTAGTCGTACACTTCGCTCGGCGTTCCGAAAGCCAGGAGGCTCGAGGGAACGTCGCCGAGGATGCACATACGCTCGTCGAGGATTTCGCGTGCCAGGCGTGCGTCTGTGGAGCCGTCAAGCATGAGCACGCATTTTTTCGCGGGCAGCGTCGCGAGCGTCTCGAGCTCGCTATCCCAGCACGAATCGAAGTGCAGAACGGGGGTAACGCCGGCCTCGATGG
>CAMORQ010000138.1 GCA_946623915.1 uncultured Coriobacteriaceae bacterium
CCCCGCCACGCCAGAGGCGCTGAGCGCATCGGGGAAGTTGTCGCCGGTTGCGATGATCACCGTGCCGCCGGAGTTCCTACCCCAGCCTTTCTGCACGATCCGCTCCATAGTGTCGAACTGCGTGGTGCCCCACAAACGCTCCCACGCCGCGGCACCGCCGGTTATCTTGAAGGTCTTCGACACGCTGCCCGTGTAGTTGCCTTTGCCGATGACGGTAAGGGTCGCCGTGCCCACCTTGGTGTTGTTCTTGTACGACAGTGTGTAGTCGGTACCGGATTTGAGGGTCTTGCTGCCCAGTTTCACCGAGGGATTCGGCTTTATTGCCTTACCCGTGTAGCGCTGGTTGGCGATGGACGCGACCGTGGCCTTCGCGAGGGACGCAGGCACTATGCGGAAGGTCGCTTTCACCGTTCCCTTCCCCGCGAAATGTCCGCCTTCGGTACCTTCAAGCGTGACGGTTGCAGTGCCGACATTGACGTTGTTCGAATAGCGCGCACCATAGTTGTATGCCGTATCTCCATCAAGCCCAAGCGTCATCCCGTCGTATTTGACCGTAACATCAGGCTCCTTCGCGGATCCGTCGTACATCTGGTCGGGAATGGGCGCTACCTTTGCTTGGGAGAACGAGCCCACTTTCTTCAGCACGTAGGTGCCCGAGGGATTCCGGTTGTCAAGGTCGTACCACAAGTTTGCGCTTGAATAGCTCCCACCCTTACCATGCCAGAAATAACCGTCGGGAGTGGCGGGCAGCGAAACCGAGTAGCTGTTCATGAGCCACGAGGAAACGACCTTGAACCCACCTTTGGGGAAAAAGTTGTTGCCAAACGAGATTTTTTTGAGCGCCCAACAGAGATTTGCGTTTTCGTAGCTACGATCACGAGACCTGTCGATTGCGCCAAACATTCCGCTTATGCCTTTGAAGCCAACAGGCTCCTTGAGCGAATTCGCATAGGCTCGCGTCGTGTTGAAGTTCGAAATGTCGAGCGTCTCGAGCTTGCTGCAGCCAGAGAACATGTCGCTCATGTTCCCTACTTTCACGGTGTTGAAGCTGGAGAGGTTAAGCGTCTTGAGCTTGCTGCAGCCCTCGAACATGCTGGCCATACTAGTGACATTGGGCGTCTTGAAACTCAAAACGTTGACCGAAGCGAGCGACTCGCAATTGGCGAACATGCGCGACATGTCGGTTGCTTTCTCCGTTCTGAACCCGGACAAGTTCAGCGATGCAAGCTTCCCGCAATTCTCGAACATGCTGGCCATATTGACAACGTTGCCTGTCTTGAACCCAGTGAAATCGATGGAAGAGAGCTCCCGGCACTCCCGGAACATGCTGGACATGTCAGTAACCTGGGATGCGTCAAGCCCGGACAGGTTAAGGGAGACAAGATTATCGCAGCCTTTGAACATACTAGCCATGTTGGCGACCTTCGCCGTGTTGAACGTAGATAAGTCGAGGCTGGTAATGGGACCGGCATCGCTGTCTGTATTCAGTGCATCGCTCGACGCCTCTTCGAACATATGACTCATGTTAGTGACGTTACCCGTGTCGAATAGCGAAAGATCGAGGGCGCAAAGATCGACGCATCCTGCAAACATGTGGCTCATGTTGGTGACCTTCGCTGTGCTAAATATTTTGTTGCCATAGCTTGTGGTATAGAACGATTCAAGGTTTTCACAACCCTTGAATAGCCCACTCATATCGGCAACGTTCGCCGTGTCAGCACACGACAGGTCAACTGAATGCAAGCCGTCGTTTCCGGCAAACATCTCTTTCATGCTTGTCACTTTGGCAAAGGAAAACCCTGTGGGAAACGTAATGTGGTTTAGGTGAGACCACCCAGAGGGCACGTCAGTTCGCCACCGCAAGGGCGCCCAGGTAAGATAAAAATGCCCGTCCCAGTTATCGAAGCTTCCGGCAAACATGCGATCCATGTTCGTGGTGTTGCGGGTGTCGATGCCATCCAGAACGAAATCTGCAGTAATACCCTCAAAGAGGCCACTGCAATCTTTCGGGCAAACAATATACTTTCCGCCCTCAGCCTTAAACTTGACCCGGTTGATACCAAACTCATCCTCCGTCTTCGCCCAAGGGCTTTTCCCCTTGGTGTCGGTCCCCTTGCCGGGATGGACAACAAGCTCGTTTCCACTCTCGTATTCGTAGAGCTCCCATTCGCAAGTGCCCCAGCGGCCTCCGGCGATCGCCTTGTTCGATGCGCGCACGCTCGGGACTGCTGGCGCTACTTGATCGGCTGCATTGCCAGAAGACGCTTGGTCGGCCGCATTGCCAGAAGCACCGTTGGCGTTAGCGGCCTTGCCGCCGTCCAACGTGAGCACGGGTGCATCTGCGCCGTCGTCGACGCCGAATGCCGGCACGGTGGGCAGGCACAACGCGCATGCCAGCACCGTTGCGAGCGCGAGTCGCGCGAGTCGATGCGCTGCGGACGGCTTCGTCTTTACACTCATATACGTTTCCTCCTTCGCTTTAAGCTGCGCTACCTTGCGCAAACCTGTTCGCACGAGCACCATCTGGGGGCCAGGCCACGGGTAAACAGCAGGCCTGGCCCAGAAACGTCGGGCGCATGACCCGACTCGCTCCGAAGGCGCAGAGCGAGCTGCACCCCTGCGCTCAAACGGTACGTAGATTTCATTTTAGAAACACGTTGGGAGAACTCGGACTGCAGTTTATGCGCGAAAAACGACAGTTTTTGTAACGGCGCGCCCACATGGTCCGAGGAGCGCGCGGCTCGCGCACGAGTTGAGGCCCGCAATGTAATAGGCGCGGCAATGCAAAACGAAGCGGAGCGCAACCTGCACGGCTGCGCTCCGCTCTTCTGTGGTAGGTGCGGCCAGCTTAGGCGCGGATTTCGGCTTTCGTGGCGCCGCAGACTTTTTTCACGAGGCGGTTGTGGGCGGCCTCGGCCTCCTCGCTCGAAAGCGTGCGGTCGGGCGCACGGTACTCGAGCGCATAGGCCATGGATTTCTTGCCAGCACCCAAACGCGCATCGTCGCGGTAGACGTCGAAGAGCTGTACCGAATCGAGCAGGTTGCCGCCGGCGCTTTGCATGGTCTGCAGCAGCTTCTCGTGCGTGATGCCCTCGTCGACCACGAAGGCCACGTCCATCGCGACCGCCGGGTACGGGCTTATTTCGACCGACTCGCGTTCGGCCGATGCGGCCTTCTCCAGCGCCCCCAGGTCGAACTCGAACGCCACCACGGGAGGCGCGGCGTCGAATGCGTCCGCCGCGAGCGGATGCACTTCGCCCACCCAGCCGAGGATGGCGCCGCCCGAAAGGACCTGGGCACCGCGGCCCGGCTGCAGGTGCGGGGCATCGTCCGCGCCAAGCGCCTTGAAGCGCAGCTTGGGAATGGCCAGTTCTGCAGCGATGTTTTCCACCGCGCCCTTGCCGTCGAAGAAATCGTACGCGCGCGCGGGCGCGTTCCAGCCGGCATCGGTCGTGCCTGCCAAAACACCCGCGAGTTTCGCGCGCTCTTTGGGCTGCTTGCGCCCGTCTGCCGTGTTGAACACGTCGCCGAACTCGTAGAGCGCGATGTTGGCCACGCCATGGTTCTGGTTGTAGGCGACCGAGCGCAACAGGTTGGGAATCAAGCTTTGGCGCATGACGGACTGCTCGGCGTTCAACGGGTTGATCAGCTCGACCGCTTCGCCTTCGGCCACCGCATCCATGCGCAGGTTGGCCATATCGTCGGGGCTGGCAAACGCGTAGGTTTGCGTTTCGGAAAGGCCACTTGCGCGCAAGGCGCCGTGCAGACGGGCAACCACCTGCTCGCCCCAGCTGCGCTGGCCCACCCTCTCGCGGCCGCCAGGCAGCGTGGAGGGCACGTTTTCCATGCCGAAGAGGCGCAGCACCTCTTCGTACAGGTCGATTTCGCGCTCGAGGTCCGGGCGGAAGCTGGGCGGCACCACGTCGAGGATGCCGCTGCCTGCATCGGCAACGTCGCAGCCCAGGCGAACCAAAATGTCCTCGATTTCGGCTTGCGGGATGTCCGCACCGAGCATGTTGCAGCACCGGTCCACACGCAGCTGTAGGCGCACCGGCTCTTCGTGCAAGGGCCATTCGTCGACCAGGCCTGCCGCCACTTCCCCGCCGCACACTTCGGCGATGAGCGCCGCGGCGAAGTCGGCGTTGCGGGCGATGCGCTCCGCATCGACCTTGCGCTCGTAGCGCATTGACGCCTCGCTGAACAGGCCTAAGTTGCGGCTCGTGCGACTGGTGTGTCCAGGGCTGAACGTAGCCGCCTCGAGCAGGATGTTCACGGTATCGTCGGTGACTTCGGTGTCTAGGCCACCCATGACGCCTGCGAGCGCAACCGCATGCTCCGGCGTGGCGATAAGCGCCATGTCGGGCGTGAGCGCGCGATCCTGCCCGTCGAGGGTAGTCAGGTGCTCGCCTTCTTCGGCGGCACGCACGATGATGTGCGCGCGCCCATCCGCACCAGTCAGCTTGTCGAAATCGAACGCATGCAACGGCTGGCCCAGCAGATAGAGCACGTAGTTGGTCACGTCGACCACGTTGTTGATCGAACGGGCGCCGGAAGCAGTGACGCGCTCGGCCAGCCATTCGGGCGAGGGCCCCACCTTCACGCCGCGAATCAGGCGCGCGGTGTAGCGGGGGCACAGCTCGGCGTCGGCAATTTCGACCGTTACCGCATCAGCGGTCGGCGCACCGGACTCGACGAGCTGCGAACCAGCGCATACGTCCTTCACGGGAATGCGGTACATGGCGCCCAGCTCGCGCGCCATGCCTTCAACCGACAGGCAGTCCGGGCGGTTCGGCGTGATTTCCAGATCGAGCACGCGGTCGGAAAGACCCATGTACTGGGCAAAATCCACACCAAGCGGCGTGTCTTCGGGAAGGATCATGATGCCGTCGTGGTCGTCGCCTAGGCCCAGCTCGCGCGAAGAGCAGTTCATGCCGTTTGACACCTGCCCGCGCAGCTTTGACTTCTTGATTTCGAAATCGCCGGGCAGCACGGCGCCCACCAGCGCCACGGCCACTTTATCGCCCGCTTCGAAGTTCTGAGCGCCGCAAACGATCTGCAGCGGTTCGGGCTTGCCGTCTTCGCCCAGGTGCTGCTCGCCCACGTTCACCTGGGTGACCCACAGGTGGTCGGAATCGGGATGGGCGGTCTTTTCGACGATCTGGCCCGTATAGACGCCGCTGAACCCGGCGCCTCCGACCTCCACGCCTTCGACGCCCGTGCCAGTCAGGTCAAGCTTGTCGCAGAGCGCCTTCGTGTCGGAAGGCACGTCCACGTATTCGGATAGCCATTTCAGGGATAGTTTCATGATTCAACCTCTCAGTCTCCCAATACTCACAAGCTCCTAGAATTGACGTAAGAATCTCATGTCGCCCTCAAGCAGCATGCGCAGATCGGGGACGTTGTACTTCAGGCAGGCGATGCGCTCTACGCCCATGCCAAACGCGAAGCCGGAATATACTTCCGGATCGATGTCGGCGTAGGCGAACACGTTGGGGTCGACCATGCCGCATCCCAGCACTTCTACCCAGCCGGTGCCCTTGCAGAAGCGGCAGCCTTCGCCGTGGCAGATGCCGCAGGAAATGTCGGCTTCAGCGGACGGCTCGGTGAACGGGAAGAAATGCGGGCGCAAACGCGTGCGCCGATCCTCGCCGAACATGGCGCGCACGAAGTACTCGAGCGTGCCTTTCAGGTCGCCGAACGTGATGCCCTTGTCCACCACCAGGCCTTCCACCTGGTTGAACTGCGGCAGATGGCTGGGGTCGGCCACGTCGCGGCGGTACACCTTACCTGGTGCGATGATGTAGATGGGAGGCTTCTGAGTCTCCATCACGTGCGCTTG
>CAMORQ010000139.1 GCA_946623915.1 uncultured Coriobacteriaceae bacterium
AGCCGGTCGGGTTCCCGTAATGCGGACGGATACACATCGCGCGAGTCCCGCAACACCTCGCGCACCTCAAACGGCCCCCGCGGCTCCCGCGGAAGCCGCAACGCCGACGCTTCTTACGCTTTGCCATCCGGGCCAGCGGCCATTCTGCGATTCTTCCTAGACCCGGGAATCGAAGAGCCCTACCGAAAGGGTTCTTGGTACATCATCATCGAACGCTGGTACCTCGCGATCGCGATTTTCTATCTCGAAATTGTGTTCAAGCTTTCCACGGGAGGAGGAAGCTTCTTCCCTTCGATCATCGTCATCGCGCTTTTTTCCATAACGTTCGGCCAGTTCTTCTACCTCCTTGCATCGTTTGCGCCCAACCCGCGTGCCAACACGCTCATCAAGGCCGTCATCCTAGGATTGCTCGGCCTTGCATGCTGCGTGGAATTCTTCGTGTACCGGCAGTTCGGCGTGCTCTACAGCGTCAAGACCGTGCTCGCCGGCGCCAATGACGTTGCCGGTGGGTTCATGGGCACGGTGTTCGGCCTGATATTCTCGTTCCAGGGCATCCTGCACATCATCCTGTTCATGCTGCCCCTTGCGCTCTACATCGTTCAAGCACGCTTCCCTATCGACCGGTCTAGGGGGATATCCCTGCCCGCCAAAGGCCGCGTGGTTGCCTCCATCGTAGCAGCGCATCTTCTCGCCTTCATCATCATCAGCCTTCCAGGCTCGTTCGGCGTGGCATACGGTTCGCAGTACAGCTTCCAGTCAGCCGTTCCCAACTACGGCCTGCTCACGGGCATCCGGAAGGACTTGACCACGTCTTCGAGCGTTTCGTTCAACGTTCCCACAACGGAGTCCGAAGAAGGAGACGGCACGACCGACATCACCAACCACGACCCGAAGGTCAAAGCCGTCATGGACATCGATTTCGACGCTCTCGCCAAATCGGGCGACGACACCTATGCTGCCATCGACAAATACGTAGCGTCGCTTACGCCCAGCTCCACAAACGAGATGACCGGCGTTTTCGAGGGCTATAACCTCATCTTCCTTTCAGCCGAGGCGTTCTCTCACACCGCCCTCGACAAAGACCTTATGCCCACGTTGTATCGTCTTGCGACCAAGGGCATCATTTTCACCGACTACTACCAATTCCCTTCGGCAGGCACGACAGGCGGAGAATGCCAGAACATCTTCGGCGTCCTTCCCGTCGATGGCGGCGAGTCGGTGATGAACACCGCGGAGAGCAACAACTACTTCACCATGGGCAACATCCTCAACCGTCTCGGGTACAACGGATGGGCGTTCCACAACAACGACTACACGTATTACGACCGCCACATCACACATGTCAACCTCGGCTACAACAACGGCTACATGGGTTTGGGCAACGGCATTGAGGCCTACGTGAAGAAACAGTGGCCCGAATCCGACCTGGAAATGATTCAGGGGACGTTCGACAACCTGTACGGGTCCCAAGAGCCGTTCAACGTTTACTACATGACTGTTTCCGGCCACTCCGATTACCTTTACGACGAGAGCAGCATCGCCCAGAAGAACTGGGATGCCGTGCAAGGGGTCGAAGGCTCCGAGCCGATCAAGGCCTACATGGCCAACAACCTCGAACTTGAGTACGCCATGGAATACTTGGTCGGGCAGCTGGAGGAAAAGGGTCTGGCCGACCACACGGTCATCGTGCTCACCGCAGACCATTACCCTTACGGCATGAACGAAAGCGCCGTGCTTGGAGCCGAGTACCTCGACGAACTGTACGGCTTCGACGTGCAAACCACGTTCGAGCGCGACAAGAACGCTCTGATTATCTGGAGCGGGACGTTGGAGAAATCCGACCCGATCGTCATCCGCGAACCGGTCCAGAGCATCGACGTCCTGCCTACGCTTTGCAACATGTTCGGTGTGGAATGGGATTCCCGCCTGCTTCCCGGACGCGACGTGTTCTCCGACACGCCGGCCCTGGTCTTCGACGACAACTACAACTGGCGCACGACCGAAGGCACCTACGAGAACGGGTCGTTCATACCGAACAAAGACGCGAACATAGAAAACGAAAGCGCCTACGTCGAAGCGAACAACCAGATCGTGGCAAACAAGCTCGCGTACTGCAGCGCCATCCTCGACATGGACTACTTCGGGCACGTGTTCGGACCCGCCGAGGACGTGAAGGCGGTCCACGACGCCGCCATCGATGTCGGAAGGTCGCTGCATACCGAAGCCGTCAAGCGCGCAGCGTCCATCCAGCAGTCGGGATCGAGCAGCTCCGATGCCCAGGGCACGGAAGGCGAAGGCGCGGAGGTCGAGAACGCGGAAGGCGAAGGCGCCACGGAAGGTGACGTCTCTTCGAGTGCGGACCAGTCTTCGGCCCCCAGCCAGTAGCCATCGCATAACCTTGTGCAATCAATAGTCGTTCGCACTGCGCAACAGTTTGACAGGTAAAAGGAGTGTCATGTTATCCGAACGCATGTTGACAGGCATTGTAAAAGGCATGACAATGCATCATTTGGCGCTGTCTCCCACGGACGAGAAATTCGTACCGTCGGCAGAACCGGGCCGCAAGTACATGCTGTACCTCCACGTACCCTTCTGCGAGCGCCTGTGCCCGTTCTGCAGCTTCAATCGCTATCCCTTTAAGGAGGAAATCGCCCGTCCCTACTTCGCAAGCATGCGCAAGGAAATGCTGATGCTTAAGGACCTGGGATACGATTTCGAAAGCATCTACGTCGGAGGTGGGACACCCACCATCCTCATCGACGAGCTTTGCGAAACACTCGACCTGGCGCGAGAGCATTTCAGCGTACGCGAAGTGGCATCCGAGACCAACCCCAACCATCTAATCAGGCCGTATCTCGAGCAGTTGAAAGGCCGCGTGCAGCGCTTAAGCGTCGGAGTCCAAAGCTTCGATAACAACCTGCTGAAGCAGATGGACCGCTACGATAAATACGGCAGCGCCGAAGAAATCCTCGAACGCATCGCCGAAGCCCTGCCTTATTTCGACTCGTTAAACGTGGACATGATCTTCAACTTCCCCACTCAGACAGAAGACGTGCTTCTGTCCGACCTGGAAACGGTGGCCACCTGCGGATCGCGTCAAGTGACCTTTTCTCCGCTTTACGTGTCCGACGCCACAACCGCAAAGATGGCTGAAACGCTCGGATCCATGGACTACGATCGGGAAAGGCACTACTACCATATCGTCGACAGCGTGCTCGCAGGCGGGCAGAATCCGCTCTACGACCGCACGACGCTATGGACCTTCACGCGAAGCGGCCAGGCGGCGCTTGGCGGATGCGGACCCGAAGCGCCCCTTCCCAACCCGCGCATCGAAGAGTACCAGGTAGCCTACGAGGACTATCCCGCCATAGGCAGCGGCTCGATCGCGCATCTGAACGGATGCATCTACGTCAATACCTTCAGCATTTCCGAATACAACGAGGCAATCGCGCAAGGCCGCATGCCCATCATGGGGAAAACGAAGCTGTCGGACAGGGACCTGATGCGCTACCGATTCCTTCTCGATCTATACAAGCTCGATTTCAGCAAAAAGCGTTTCGCCAGGGATTTCGGATGTTCGATAGAGCGCGGACTCCCAGGCGAGATGGCGTTCATGCGCGCAAACAAAGCATTCAGCATCGACGACGACGAACGCCTCGAACTATCGGCGGCAGGACGCTACCTGGTCGTGGTGATGTACCGTCAATTCCTCAGCGGTATGAACAACCTGCGCGACCAAGCTCGCGCGAACCTATCCGGCAAGGAAAGCACGTTGCTTTTCGGTGACGGAGAGCAGCTTTAGCCGAAAAAGCGCCCCATACTGATTTACACACTGACCGCGCCCGCTGCATGAAGGCGCAAACGCATTCCCTAGTGGGCATCGGACGCCATACGCTCGCGATGCACGGACTGGAGAATCGCAGCGAGAATCGAATGGTATTTAGCGTCTGCTTCGTCAGAGCGGCTGGTGAGGATGGCCGGGATGGTCCCGCACACCGTTCCGGCGTAAGGCAAATGCCCGAAGAAGTGAAGGCTCTTGTAGAGCACGTTGCCCGTAAGGAAATCGGGAACCACGAGCAAGTCGGCCTTTCCCGCAACAGGGCGGTCGATGCCTTTGTGCTCGGCGGAATGCGGATCAAGTGCGTTGTCTAGCGCGAAAGGCCCTTCGACGACTATGCCTTCAGGCCAGTCCATTTCCGAAAGCTTCTGCGCGTCTACCGTCGAAGGAATGTTTTCCTTGACATCTTCGATGGCAGAGAGCACTCCCACGTTGATGTCCTCGAATCCGAAAGCCCGCATGAGCCCAACGGCGTTCTCTATTATTTGAACCTTGTCCTCGAGCGTGGGCTCCCGCACAAACGACGTATCGGAAGCGAACACGAATCGGTCGCGTGGCGGATAGTAAAACGCCGTCGTGTGCGTTACCTTGCGGCCCGGCTCGCACAAGCCGCGCTCCTTGTCGATTAACGCCCAAATGAAGGTCGCCGACTGCATCAACCCCTTCATGGGAATGTCGGCCCACCCGTGCTTGATCATGTCGAGGGCGAGGTTCGTCGCTTGGGCGCCCGTGTGGATGTCGGCAATTTCGTAGTTGGCAGGGTCTTCGTCGAGATCCGACAGCAAGGCTCGCACTTCCTTTTCCTGACCAAGAAGAATGCCTTCTATCAGACCCTTCCGACGTGCATCGACAACCGCTCCGAGCGCAGCATCGTCATGGGCTCCGCACAATACAACGGTCTTCTTGATGCCTTCGTCAGTCAAATACGAAGCGATGTCGTCAAAATTGGTAAACATAGCGTGCCCCCTAGTCGAGTGCACTAGAACTTAGACAGCAGCTTTCCGCCCGCGACAAGGCACCCGATCCCTACGGCAAGGCCGACGGTAATGGATACAACGCCGAATACGATGCACCACGCTCCGGCGTTTCGGGCTGTTACTTCTTCATACATCGGCAGCTCCTTTCGTTGTCTTAACCCATCATACCAAACAAGGCGCCCTCGAGTTTGTGCATTGCATGCGTAACGGCACATATGTAACCGACTGCGTGGGTGCAACCGCTGCACACGGCATGGACCCCCACGCTTTCCAACCCCATCGTGAACGAAATGTGTATTAAACCCAAACCCTGAAAGGTTATGGAGGGTCTGGTCGTGTTTGGGGCATACGCGAGCTTGAAAAGAAACAGCGAAGCAAGCGAGCGCATGGTACGAGCGAGAGCCGCTTTGGATGAAAGCAGAGAACGATCCAACAAACGCGACGCTCCAGAGCAGAAAGGAAAAGCAATGAGTACCACAGGAAAGAACACAACCGAAACCTACAAAGTAGTCAGCCCTTCGCTGCGCGCGAAGATCGGCGCCGCCGCGGCATCCGGATGCCTGGCGCTCGCCATGATTCCCGGCGTGGCAGTAGCTGACACCTTCAACGGCCCCGAGCAGAACAGCGACCAGCAAGCCCCCATGATGCAAATGGACCAAGGCGGTTTCGCCAGCCAGGGTCAGCAGGCTCCCATGGGCGCCCCGATGGACCAGATGGGCGGCTCACCGATGGGTCAGGGCGCAGGCCAGATGGGCGGCTCACCGATGGATAAGGGCATGGGCCAAATGGGCGGTGCGCCGATGGACCAGGGAGCAGGCCAAATGGGAGGTGCGCCGATGGACCAGGGCGCAGGCCAGATGGGCGGCGCCCCGTTTGACGCCGCAACAGGCACGCAGGACACCGGCGCGACCGGCGCGACCGGAGGAACGCAGATCCCTGCGGCGCCCACCGCACCCGAAGCCAACACCGAAAGCGATGGCAGCGCTACCCGTCCGGCTGCTCCGTGGGGC
>CAMORQ010000140.1 GCA_946623915.1 uncultured Coriobacteriaceae bacterium
CCAAAGACAGCTCTTCCATCAATTCCATCTGGGAAAGCACGTACTCGGGGGTTCCCGACAGGGCCACCTTGCCTTCGTCTAGGACGTACACCACGTCCGCAAGGGCGGCTTCCTCCATGAAATGCGTGATCACGACGATGGTCATGCCCGCGTCGTTCAATTCGCGGCACACGCGTTGCAGCCCGGCACGGCCACGCGGGTCGAGCATGGCAGATGCTTCGTCGAGCACGAGGATCTGCGGGCGCATGGCCAGCATGCCGGCAATGGCCACGCGCTGCTTCTGACCGCCCGAAAGCGCGTTGGTCTCCTTTTTCTCGAAGCCCTGCAGACCGACAGCGGCAAGGGCCTCGGTCACGCGCTCCCGCAGCTCGTCAGCGGGAACGCCCAAGTTTTCGGGTCCGAACGCGACGTCGTTTTCAATCAAGCTGGCCACAATCTGATCGTCGGGATTTTGGAACACCAACCCAGCGTTGCTGCGGATGAAAAACGTCGCATCCGCATCGTCGGTGCGGCGCCCAAGCACTTCCACGTACCCTTCGTCGGGAACGAGCAGGGCGTTGATGTGCTTGGCCAACGTGGATTTGCCCGAACCGTTTCCGCCCAATACCGCGACGAACTGCCCAGGTTCCACATGCAGGCTTACGCCGTCAAGCACAAATCGCTGACCGTCGTAGGTGAATCGCACGTCATGAAAATCGATCACTGTTGGCCTTTCTTGCAACAAGGCGCGCCACAGGCTCGTTTACGCGGGGCAAACGAGCCGTTTCGAACAAGCTAGCGCCCTACCACCTGGTCTTTCCTGGGGGTTATCAGGTTCGATACGCTCTTGTACACGATGCCCGTGAGAATGCCGTTGACAACGCCCTTCAGGATGTTGAACGGAATAAGGGCGGGCACGATAAGCCCGATGACGGCGTCGAGGGGGTACCCGTAGAAAATCGGGTCGATGACCAGGTTGGCCACCACGGCCACCACCACCTGCACCACCGTGGCCACCGTAAGGCCGATGACCGCTCCCTTGAAGGTATGGTTGCGCTTGTAGATGGCGCATGCCGGGTAGATGTAGGCTGCCGCCACGATGATGTTCATGACCGCGCCGACCCAGTTACCGGTGAACATGCCGTGCACGAGCGCTGCCACCACGCCAACGAGCACGCCAGCGCCCGGACCGTAGGCAAAGCCGACCACCATGGCAGGCGTCAGCGATACGTCCAGTTTCAGGAAGCCGCCTGCGAACAGGGGCGGCGTCTCGATGAAACTGAGAAGCACGCTTATAGCGCACATGAGCGCCATGGTCACGAGCGTGCGCGTGTCCCATCTGTTCGTGTTTGTGTAAGTCGCTTGCGATGTTGCCTGTCCAGCCATTGCTCGTCCTTTCTCTCCAAGGCGATCCGAACCGGGTGCGTTTTCCGCCTTGAAAAGAAAACGGCCCGTATGAATTCCCTTCATACAGGCTCTACGAGTGTTGCCGCACATGCGGATACTCTGCCTCTTCCATCCGGACTGTAACCGTTGGTCTGGGAATCTTCACCCAAGTCAGCCTGACCTCTCGGCCAGGGTCGCGGACTCGCAGCGCGCAAAACGCCACCTGCATTACCGCCAGTGGGGACTTTCACCCCGCCCTGAAACAGAATTCATTGCAGCTAACTATACGCCTGGGACGCCTAGGCGTCAACGGGTGCACGCACCCGGTTCACCATTGCGACTATTGCGACCACAGCAAGGTTGCGCAAGGCGCAGGGAAACCGCCGGTAAAACCCTACAGACACACGGGCACCTCGAAGGGCAGCAGGTCGAGGATGTCCTTTTGGATGTCGACGCCGTCATAGACCTCGACGAGCTCTAAGCCGCCCTTGCCCAGACGGAACACGCAACGTTCCGTCACGTAGAGCACTTCCTGGCCGTTGTCGTGCGCATTCTGCGCCGAAAAGCTAATGGCGCCCACGCGATCGACGATCTTGCGGATGCGCCCTTCCTGCACGATGTTCACCACACCATAGCTATCTTCGATTTCCAACCCACCAGCTGTGAAGCTGAAGCAGAACACCACCTTGCGTGTGGTCTGCGTGATGTTGGCAAAGCCTCCGATGCCCGCAAGTTTCCCGGGGCTGAAATGCGCATTCACGTTTCCTTCGCGGTCCACTTCCAAAGCGCCCAGGAAGCAGATGTCTAAGCCCCCGCCATCGTAGAAGTCGAACATCTGGGCCGTCGAGCAGATGCTGTGCGCGCCGACGGCCGAACCAAACGCCGCGCCCGAAGTGGGCATCCCGCCGAAAGCGCCGTCCTCCACCGTCAGGGTCACGCGGCTGAGCAGGCCGCGCTTGGCCGCTTCGATGCTGACGCCTTCGGGTATGCCGATGCCTATGTTGACGACCATGCCGCCTTCCAGTTCCTTCACCGCGCGCCGAGCGACGCGCGTGCGAACCGGGCTGGTTTTCGCCGGCTTGTTCGTCAGGACGAATTCGGTAATCTCTTCGGCCGTCATGAAGCGGTCGCCGCAAAACGACGGGTCGTAGTCGTCGGCGCCGAGCACCGGGGTCTGCTCGGGACACAGAACCAGGTAGTCCACAAGCGCCATGGGCACGATGCTTTCCCAGGGCCGCCGCTTTTCGACGATACGCTCGACCTGCACGATCACGATACCGCCGTTGCGCTTGGTGGCCTGCGCAAGCGAAAGCGCGTCGACCACGCAGCTTTCTTTTTCCATGGTGATATTGCCGAAACGGTCGCAGCTGCTCGCCTTCATGAGCGCCACGTCGAAACGCGGCACCTTGTACTTCAGGTAACGTTCGCCGTCGATTTCGATGTCGTCAACCCAGTCTTCGCAGGCCAGGTCGTTCAGCTTGCTGCCGCCGATCTTCGGGTCGACGAACAGGTTGACGCCGCTCTTGGTTATGTAGTAATCGCTGCCGCGCGCCGCCTCGCGAATCATGTGGGACAGGGCGCCGAGCGGGAAGTTGTAGCCCGCCACGCGGTTTTCCAACACGGCCTTTTCGGAGCCCGGCATGGTGGGAAAATGGCTGATCATCAACCGCTTCGTGGCGCCGTTTGTGACTATGCGCTCGCAATCGGAACCTTCCTCCCAGTTGCCGAAGCCCGACGAACAGTACAAGGTAAGGTCGCCGGGTGCCCCCGTGCGCTCGTATCGCTGCGCCAAGGCGCCGAGTAGCTCGAGCGGGTTGGCGAGGGCCAAAAAGGCGTTTACCCCGATGAAGGAGCCGTCTTTGATGTGGGATACCGCTTCTTCCAGACTGACGAACTGGGGCATGGCGCAAGCCTCCTCGCTTCGGTGTTTGACACGTCCCTATTGTAGCGAATAGGCGTTTCGCGTTGCGCTGAAATCGCACGGGTTATCAGGTGTGATGTATATGCAGCACACGTAGGTACACGCGACTTCTGCGGTCGTGCTCGACGTCGTTTCCGACGTCGGTGTTCGAGACAGATTCCCGTCCGGCACAGACGGGGAATGCTCTCGCGCAGCATCGCGAAAGCAATCGGGGTCCTTGTCAGGCCTTGATGCGCAGAATGTCGTGGGGACTCAGCTCGAAGGGGCACGTGAAGGAATACAGCTCCATCGTGCGGTTGGCCACCTGAACGGGACCGGGGAACACGTCAGCCGCCGGCGGGAAGCCCGGATGGTCGGGGTCTACGCCCACATAGCGCAAATCGCGCACTACCACCGTGCGCACCGGTTCGTGCGGGGAAAGCACTTCCAGCTCGTCGCCTTCCGCAAAGCGGTTGCGGCACAGGCCGGTCGCGATACCACCCTCGGATTCCACAACCTCGAACGCCCAGTGATAGTTGCGGGTATAGCGGTCGTCTTGCGGGGTTTGATGGGCGGGGCCGAAATAGAAGCCCGTGCCGTAGGGTCGGTGCGACACCGTGTCCAGCTCGCCCATGAAGTCGGCCGGATCGGCGCCGTCGAGCACCTGACGGTAAGCGTTGACCACCGTGGCCACGTAGAACGCCTTCTTGTTGCGCCCTTCGATTTTCAGCGAATTCACCCCGGCTTCGCGCAGAGCATCCAAGTGCTCGAGCATGCAGAGATCCTTCGCGTTCATGATGTAGCTGCCGCGGTCATCCTCCTCGATCGGGAAGTACTGCCCAGGACGCGTTTCTTCCTGCAACGCATACTTCCATCGGCACGGCTGCGCGCAATTGCCCGCCACGCCGGAGCGGTCGGTCATGAAGTCGCTGATAAGGCAGCGGCCGGACACCGCCATGCACATGGATCCGTGCACGAAGGTTTCAATCTCCAAGTCGTCGGGAAGCGCCGCGCGCATGGCCGCGATGTCGGCAAGCGACATTTCCCGTGCGCACACGATGCGTTTGGCTCCCAAGTTGTACCAGGTAAGCGCTGCACGCGTGTTGGAAATGGACGCCTGCGTGCTCACATGGATATCCACGTCTGGCGCCTGCTCACGCGCAAGCGAAAACGCGCCCAGGTCCCCGATGATGAACGCGTCGATGCCCGACTCCCCCAGCACGCGCAGGTAGTCCGCCAAATCGTCCAGGTCGCGCTCGTACATCTGCGTGTTGCAGGTAACGTGCACCGCCACGCCACGTTCGTGAGCGTAATCAACCACGCGCGGCATGTCGTCGAGCGAGAAGTTGTCCGCACGTGCGCGCATCCCGAAGCGGTCAGTGGCCAGGTAGACCGCGTCCGCCCCGAACCGGATGGCGAACTCCATCTGCTCCCATCCGCCCGCAGGCGCAAGGAGTTCGGGCTTACAATCCGACTTGCTCAAGATAGTGTGCAACAGGGTCGGCGGTGGCGCGAGCGGCTTCGAGCACGGCATCGAAATCAGCGATGGCCATGTTCACTTTTTCGCCTGTCATGCGCTTCTTCAGTTCGTATTCGCCGTTTTCCAGGCCGCGCTTGCCTATGACGATCTGCAGCGGCCAGCCCATCAGGTCGGCTTCGGCGAACTTCACGCCCGGACGCTCGTCTCGGTCGTCGATGACCACCTCCAGGCCAAGCTCGGCCAGCGTAGCCGCCAGCTTTTCGGCAGCGGGCTGCACCACGTCGTCGCCTACGGTAAGCGGCAGGACGCACACATGCGCGGGAGCCACGGAAACGGGCCACTTGATGCCATATTCGTCGTTGTACTGCTCGACCACGGCCGCCATAGTGCGGGAAATGCCGATACCGTAGCAGCCCATGACGTAGGGGTGCTCTTCGCCCGATTCGTCGGTATAGGTGGCGTTCAGCACTTCGGAGTACTTCGTGCCCAGCTCGAACACCTGCGCGACTTCGATGCCGCGCGTAACGGACAGCGGCTTGCCGCATTCGGGGCAAGCGTTGCCCTCCTTCACGGTGCACAGGTCCGCCCACACGTCCACGGTGAAGTCGCGGCCTTGTTCGGCGCCCACATAGTGGTAGCCGTCCTCGTTGGCGCCCACGACCCAGTGCTTGATGTCGCGCAGGCTCTCGTCGGCGCCGATGGTCACGCCTTCGGGCAACCCGACGCAGCCGATGGAGCCCTTCGGCAGACCCATCTTCTCGATTTCTTCGTCGGTAGCCAGCTCGAACCCGGCGAAAGCGCGCTCGGCTTTCAGTTCGTTCAGGTCGTAGTCACCCGGCACGAACAGCACCACGGGCTTGCCCTCGCCGTCCTTGCCCACCATGGCTTTCGCGGTGGAAGATTCCGGGCAACCCAAGAATTCAGCCAGCTCGGCAATGGTGTGCACACCCGGTGTTTCGACCTTGGCAAGCTCGGTGGCATCGTACTCGGTAGGCGCAGGCGTGGCGGGTGCGATTTCGGAATTAGCCGCCCAGCCGCACTCGCAGCTGACAAGCTCCGCTTCG
>CAMORQ010000141.1 GCA_946623915.1 uncultured Coriobacteriaceae bacterium
ATTTTTCGCCGGAAAAGCTCCGAAGATGGTAGCCTGCAGGACGCTTTCGCCTGCCGCGAGCAACTTTTGTACGACAACCGCCGATGCCGTCCCGAGGCGCGGACAGCAACGACGAAGAAGAAGCTTGTCGACCGACCACTACATATAGGGCGTGACAGTAACCAAATCTGTCGTAGATGTCACGCGTGCGGTGCCGCGTATCCTGAAACCTGCATTAGAATGGTTGCATGAACGATAACCTTACATGCGAAGTGCAAACCGCCAGCGCGGAGGAGACCAAGCGGGTGGGTGCACAGCTTGCCGAGCGCTTGCGCCCCGGCGATGTCGTGGTGCTCAATGGAGACCTTGGTGCTGGCAAGACGCAATTCGTGCAAGGTGTGGCAGAGGCGCTCGGTGTGCAGGGGCCGGGTACCAGCCCGACGTTCAACATCCTACTTGCCTATGAGGGCCGCCTGCCGCTGAACCATTTCGACCTGTACCGGCTGGACAGCGCCGACGAACTCGACGACATCGGCTACTGGGAAGTGCTCGAGGACGATGGCGCAACCTTCATCGAGTGGGGCGACAAGTTTCCCGAGGCCATGCCCGATGACTACTTGGAGATCCGCTTGTCGACGGGCGGCGCCGGCGTGCGCACCATAGCAATGCGCGCCCACGGGCCCGCCAGCGAGCACCTACTCATTCGACGCTAGCTTCTAAGCTCCATGGCATGAAAGTGTGCGGCATCGCGCGTTCTATACTGTGACCAAATTCGGTACCAAGTTTGGTCAAGAAGCGCTATCATGCCTGTTCAAACGAAAACAGATGACTATCCCATAACGCCCATCTATTCTTTTTCGGCGCTAAAAACAAAGCAGCTCGAAGTGCAGGAGCGGGGCAAAAAGGAAGTCGTCCACATAACCGAGCGGGGCAATGCCGCATACATTTTCTGTTCCGAGGAAGTCCTTGAGCGCGAAAAGGCCCGGGCGGTTGCTCAGGCGCTCGAAGACGCCGAAATTGCGCGACTGATTCGCCAAGGACGAGAGGATGCTGCAAACGGTGATGTCATAGAAGGCTATGAAAACATCATGTCAAGCCCCCAGGAACTTTGGGGGCGCAATGACCAAGATAGAAATTACCAAGGGGGAAGGACGTCGTTTGCGCAACTGGCATCGAAGCGTCTTCAGAGTCGTTCGGCAAGCCTTCTCAAGCTCATGCAAGAAGTTCCCGCGTTCGGCTCGAGCCTCGTACGAACCTTGCTTAAAGGGAGTTTGGTGAGAATTGCATGAAGGCCGGCCTCTTTCCGTTTTTGCTCGTTTACGAATACGATGAATCGGACGACATTGTGCACATGTATGGTATCGTGCAGGGGCATTCCGTAAAGTGAACCGATTACGCATTAAGTAGACATGATTCAAAACGCGACAAAAAGTCTAGAAAACGAGCACGCCTGTGTTCTTGCGTTCGACACCGCCAACGAGGTTATTTCGATTGCAGTGGGCGTTCTCCACGCGGGAGAGCGGGCAGTTGAGCCTCTTGCGCAACGCCAGATTGCGGCGCATCGCGCATCCAACACGCAGCTTCTACCCAACATCGATGCGGTGCTTGAAGAACTCGGTGTCCAGCGCGACCAAATCGCCTGCGTCGCATGCGGACGCGGCCCGGGATCTTTCACGGGCGTGCGTATCTGCATGGCTACGGCCAAAGGCGTTGCGTCGGCGCTCGAAGTGCCGCTTGTAGGCGTGTCCACGCTCGATGCGCTGGCCTGGGAACTGCATGCCGCAGGCGTGCGAGGGCGCGTGCTCGTGGTGGCAGACGCCATGCGCAAGGAAGTCTACCCACAGGTCTTCGAAGTGGCCGACACCGATATCGGACGCACGTCGGCTGACTGCGTTGTTGCAGCAAGCGATTTCATCCTGAGTGTAGGCGACGCGTCTCAAATCAATGCGTCGGAGGGCGTTCGGCCTGACGCTTCGGAGGGGGTGTCGGGGGATGGCTCCGCGACAGCCGCTGCGCTGCCCGGGCTGGCGCCCTCCTGTGCTGACGCCTGCTTGGCGAAACCGGGGGCATTTTCGCTCGTTGCGGGCGATGCGCTGGCGAAGTACGCCGACATTTTCGGGGCGTTAGGCCCGCTTGCGCCTGAAGAGCAGTGGCGTGTGCAAGGCTTCGGGCTGCTGATGGCGCTGCAGGATCAGTGGCGTGCGGGAGCATGCGACCCCTTCGATGCGGTTCGTCACGATCCCGCCGTGTTGCTTCCCGTGTACACACGGCTCTCCGACGCGGAGGAAAACGAACGCAAACGACTCGCGGATGACGCTCCGAGAGATTTGCACACGGGTGTCCAGGCGTCAGCGCAGGACGCGTCATGCGCCTCTTCGCCATGCAGCAAGGCTTCGTTCGAACCGTTTGCCGCCGCAGACATCGATCAAGCGGTAGCGCTCGAAGCAGCGTGCATGGGAAGCGACGCGTGGAGCGTGGCGCAGTTCGCCGACGAGCTGCCGCGTAAAGACCGCAGCTGGTGGGCTGCGCATGACGACCAGGGCGCCCTGGTGGGCTACGCGGGTGGTCAGGTGATCGACGGACAGCTGCAGTTGTTCAAGGTCGCTAGCAGCCCCGACCTGCGCAGGAGCGGCATCGCGCACGAACTGATGGTGCGGTTGGCCGAAGACGCGCGAAATCTCGGCGCCACGCAGATGACGCTGGAAGTGCGTGCGTCCAACGAAGGCGCTCAGGCGTTCTACCGAAGCATGGGCCTGGAAGATGTGGGCATCCGTCCGCATTACTACTCCGATGGCGAAGACGCATGCATCATGTCGGGGCCCCTGCCCGCCGCTTTCGCCGACGTGGCGGGCATGGACTTGATCGTGAACCAGGAGCGAGGCGACGCGCCTTTCGCCACCTCGCGGGTGGAAGCGGCCTCCCGGCCGGTCATCCTTGCCATCGAATCGTCATGTGACGAAACAGCTGCTGCGGTTGTCGATGGCGACGGGGCTGTACAGGCCGACGCCATCGCCAGCCAGATCGACTTCCATGCGCGTTTCGGCGGCGTGGTTCCCGAAATCGCCAGCCGCAAGCACATCGAAGCCGTTTGCGGCGTGACGGGGGTGTGCTTGGAGCAGGCGGGCGGATTGCGCTACCGCGACCTCGACGCCGTCGCGTGCACCTATGCGCCGGGTCTTGTGGGGGCCCTTGTGGTGGGAGTGGCCTTCGCCAAGGGAATCGCCTGGGGGGCGAACATCCCCTACATTCAAGTGAACCACCTGGAAGGACACCTTTACGCCAACAAGCTGGCAACGCCTGACATTGCGCCGCCTTTGGTGGTGTCCCTGGTCAGCGGCGGCCACACGATGCTCGTGCACGTGCGCGATTGGGGCGACTACGCTGTGCTCGGCTCCACTATCGACGACGCGGTGGGGGAAGCGTTCGACAAGGTTGCCAAAGCGTTGGGACTCGGCTATCCGGGCGGGCCCATAATCTCGCGCTACGCCGCGCAAGGGAATCCGAAAGCCATCGATTTCCCGCGAGCCATGTTGCACTCGCACGATTTGCGCTTCAGCCTTTCCGGCCTGAAGACGGCGGTTATCACGCACATCAACCAGGAACGCGACGCTGGGCGCGAGCCGAACATCCCCGACATCGCCGCGAGCTTTCAGGCGGCGGTCATCGACGTGCAGGTGGCCAAGGCGAAAACCGCGCTCGAACAGACCGGCGCCAAGGAATTCTGCCTGGGCGGAGGTGTGGCCGCCAACCCCGAACTGCGCGCCGCCTACGAGAAGATGTGCGCGAAGATGGGTGTGCGCTTAACCCTTCCGCCGGCCAGCGCCTGCACCGACAACGCTGCCATGATCGCGCTTGTGGCCCTCGATCGCTACGGGCAGGGGAAGTTCGCGCCGCTCGATTCCGACGCCTTCGCCCATGCCGATTTGGAGGAAGCGTACTGATGACCACCATAGACACAGCAACAGGACGCGAAGCGCCTGCGGAACTGTCCGAGGAGCGCGTCCGCGACATCTTCACCGGCATCGCTGGGCAATACGAGAAGTTCAACCACTTTTCCAGCTTCGGCCAGGACCGCAGGTGGCTGCGAGCGCTCGTGGAATCTGCGAACATCAAGCCGACGGATTGCGTGCTCGACGTCGCAGGCGGGACTGGCGAAGTAACCTTCGGAATCTGCAAGAGGTGCAACCCTGCGGTGATCGTGCTGTCGGATTTCACGCCCGCCATGCTCGATGTTGCCCGCAAGCGCATAGAGCGCGGCGACAGCCGCGGGGTGGTTGTGGAAACATGCGTGGTCGACGCGCAGGACATACCGTTCGAAGACGCGTCTTTCGATGTGGTGACCATGGCATACGGCATCCGCAACATTCCCGATCGCATGCGCGCGTTGCAAGAAATCCGCCGCGTGCTCGTGCCCGGCGGCACCGTGGCAATCCTCGAATTCAGCACGCCGCCGTTTCCGCCCGCGCGTGCGTTCTACAATGCCTATCTGAAGTGGGGCATTCCGGCGTGGGGGCAGCATTTCACCGGCCGACGCGACGATTTCGTGTATCTGGGGAATTCCATCAAAGCGTTTCCCGACCAGCTTTCGTTTGCGCGCATGCTCGAGCAAGCGGGCTTTCAAAATGTGAAGTTCAAGAATTTGGCCTTCGGGGCGGCATGCATCCACACTGCGCGAACAGGGCAATGATACAATAGCTTGCTGCTAGTTCAGGAGGATATGCCATGCTGCTTTGCGCCGAATATGTTCTTCCCATAACGTCCGAGCCTATCGAGGCGGGCGCGGTCCTTGTGCGCAATGGCAAAATTGCCGATATAGGCACGGCTTCCAACCTGCGCCTGCGCTATCCCGAAGAGGACACGCGCGATTTCGGTCAAGCTGCCCTGATCCCGGGGTTCGTGGACGTGCACACGCATCTTGAATACACCGCCATGCGCGGAATCGTGCACGATGTGCCTTACGTCACGTGGCTCATGCTCGTGAACAGCAAGGCCGCCTTGCTTACGCCGGCCGACTTGGAAAGTTCGGCGATGGTGGGCGGACTCGAAGGCCTTTCTGCCGGCATCACGTGCATGGCCGACATCACCCCTACGGGCTGGGCGCTTAATGCGTTGCAGGATCTGGGGTTGCGCGGTGTCATCTACCGCGAAGTCGGCGCTATGGACAAGCGGCGCGTGGACCATGCCATGAACGTGGCGAAAACCGATATCGAACGGTGGCAGGAACTGGTCGACCCCAGCCGTGTGGCGGTCGGTATCGCGCCGGCAGCGCTTTACACCTGCCATCCGTCCATTTTCAAGAAGATCGCCGAGTACGCATGCGACACCCTGCCTGTCGCCATGCATGTGGCGGGCAGCCGCGAAGAATATCGCTTCATCCGCAACGGCACGAGCCCCTTTTCCGTGGACGCTCTGGCGGACGCGCGCGGATTCGTGGAGGTGCCGCCTTGGTTGCCAACGGGCGCGACACCGGTTAATTACGCGTTGAACTGGAGCGCGTTCGAAGTCGGCAACATGCTGGCCATTCATTGCGTCCACGTGGACGACGACGACATCCAGAAGCTGCGCGAATACAACGTCGCGATAGGCGTGTGCCCGCGCTGCAACGCGCAATTGGGCATGGGTGTTGCGCCGGTCAGCGAATACCTGAAGGGAAACATGGTCCTCGGCTTGGGTACGGATTCGCCTGCGGCGACGGATTCCACCGACATGCTCGAAGAAATGCGCACTTGCATGCTGGTGCAGCGTTCGGTCAACGGCGACTACTTCCTCAGCGCCGATACGATGCTGGAAATGGCGACAATCGGCGGTGCGCGCGCCCTGCGCATG
>CAMORQ010000142.1 GCA_946623915.1 uncultured Coriobacteriaceae bacterium
CGACCGAGCAGCTCTGGCGTGATGGTTTGCCCATAGGGGACGCGCGTTGCAAGGCATGCCAGGCTCGGTTTTGCGGCTGTACGGAGCCCGATCAGTGCCGATGCGTCCCGGATGTCGCGTTTGGAGAACCCGCATTCGACCAGCGGGCTGACGACGCCTAGTTCCTGCACGGCCCGGTTTCCTGGCCGGTAGTCGAGCATGTCGTCGGTGTTCGATCCGTCTGCGAGCTGTCCGAGCCCTTGCATGGACGCGATGGACATCATTGTGCCGAACAATGCCTTTTTGCACAGATAGCATCGCTCGGGCGGGTTGTCGGCGAACCCTTCGATTTCGAAATGACGCGCCCCGAAGACGATTTGGCGAATGCCGTGCTCCGAGCAGAAATCGACGCTTTCCGCATGCTCGCGCGAAGGAAACGCGGGGCTTTGCGCCGTGAGGGCGCATACGGCGTTGCCGAGGACTTCGTGGGCAACGTAAAGCAGAAACGTCGAATCGACGCCTGCAGAAAAGGCGACAGCGAGCTTGTCGTATTGCGCTATGTGCTCTTTCAGCGTCCGGAGCTTGTCTTCGATGCGTGTGGATTCTGCCATCTGATCGTCCTTTCGACATCTCTATTGTATCGCGCTCGAAGTGTGTTTCGCGCCGCCTTTCGATGTCTGCGCATGGGGTTGTTATGAAGGACGGCTCCGCCGTTTATTCGCAGAAAAGAACGTGTCTGAACTGGTGGAGGGCGTTTCCGGGTACGGGCGTGGGAGATTTCGTTGACCTTTCTGGGGCGTTTCTGGGGCGTTTCCGGGGTTTTTCTGATGCGCTTTCCGGGTGATGGAGCTGCCATGCTTGTCGAATCGTTTGGAAAGGGAAGGAGCGGTGTGAGAAAACGTGCGTCGGTGATTTTGGCATTGCTGTGCGGGCTTGTGTGCGCTGCGTCTGTGCTCGTCTACACCAATCGCGTCGAAGCCAATGCGGCTGCCGAGCGCACGGAAGCACTCGCCCGTTACGGCGGGGATCAGGTGGAGGTCTGCGTGGCCCTCAGGGACGTCGCAGCCGGAGAAACCATCGACCAGTCAAGTGTTTCCACCCGTCTGTGGTTGGTGGACCTCCTGCCACGCGATCCCATCACGACGGTCGCGGAAGTTGTGGGCAAGCAAGCCACGTCGTCCATCGTCGAAGGAGAAGTGCTGTGCCGTGCGCGCTTCGAGGAGACGGGCGGTTCGGTTTCGGTGCCTCAGGGACTTCAGGCGGTAGGGGTCGAACTGGCTGCAGCGCAAGCTGTCGGCGGTGCGCTGAAGGCGGGCGAAGTGGTCGATGTGTATGCCGCGGGGCCGTCGGGGACTTCTTTAATTGCGGGAAGTGTTCTGGTTGCCGCCGTCTCGGAAGGGCAAAGCGGGCGCCTGGGCATCACCTTGGCGGTCGACCCCGAACACGTTGAAGAAATAATCGCGTCTACGCAATCGGCGACGTTGTACCTGACGTTGCCGTCGAAACAGGAAGGAACGTAAGATGTCCAAAGTAGCTTTATGCACCGATTCGGTAAGCGTGCAGTACCCCGAGTGCCTGGGTTTGAAAGGGGAGTCCCTGTATTCCCAGGAATGGTTGCAGGTGTTTTCGGGGCTTGGGGACATGCGCGCCCGGGTGCGCGCTGCCCAGCCCGACGAAGTGTGGGTTGCCGGAAGCGATGAAGTTGACGCCATCAACCTGGCTGCGGCCCTCAAAATGGACGATGTTCCAAGGAAAGTGTGCCTGATCGCGTTCGAGGGCAGCGGGTCTTTGTTCAGTCGGGCCCGTGCCGCCCGTATCGACGAAGTGTGGGATCGCCAGACGTTTCTTCAGCACTACCACCGCGAAAAGGAGGCTGGAGAGGTCGTCGGCAGGCATGCTCTGCCGGCTGCGAAGCCACAGGTCGAAAACACTGCGGACGCCTCCGATGCCCATGTCATCGCTTTCGAGCCCGTTCAGGATGAGCGCAAGCATGCACGCACGGCGTCTGGAGCACGCGGCCATTTGATAAGCGTTGTCGGTGCGGGAGGCGGCGTTGGTAAGAGCAGCGTGGCGGTCGTGGCGGCGTATCTGGCGCAGAGCCAAGGTTTTCGAACCGTGCTCGTCGACGGCGACTTGCAGTTCGGTGACATCCATTACCTGACCGGACGAGAGGACGCCATCCCTCTCGACGAAGTCGTCACTTCACCGAAACGCCTCGAGTCGCTCGACTGCGACGGGCGCCAACCTGCGGTTCTTGCGGCTCCGAAGCGTTTGGAGCAGTCCGAAGTGGTGGTGGGCAAGATGCCGGAGCTTGTGGACGCCTTGCTCGACCGCTTCGACGTGGTGGTGGTGAACACATCGCCTGCTTGGGGAGACATGCATCTCCATCTCATCGAGACGGGCGGAAGCGTCTTGTTCCTCCTTGACCAACGGCCGTCGTCCATCCGCGCATGCAAGCACGCGCTTCAGCTGTGCGCGCGCTGCGGTGTCGCAACCCAGTCCATCGTGTTCGCGCTCAACCGATGCTCTCGCCAATCCCTGTTCTCGTCGATCGATATAACGTGTGCGCTTCAGGGCGCTCGGGTGGTGGAGTTCGCGGAAGGCGGCAGGGACGTCGAAGAGATGCTTGGCACAGGGGCCCCGATCGAATTGCTGGATTCTGGCAACGCGTTGTGCCAAAGCGTGTCGCGTGTTCTCGCGGACCTGCTTCCCGCTCAGCAGCCAGGCCAGTCCCGTTCGTTTGCGATGCCGTCGCGCAAACGCTTCAAATTCTCGTCGAAAAGGAAGAAGGCAGCATGTCTTTGATGGACCGGGTGCGCGAAGCTGGCATGATGGATGCTCCGGCCTCGTCGGGCGCGTTGGCCGACGAACTGAGGGAACGGGTGTCGGCCATTCTTCCCCCGCCTCAGCTTGCGCAGTTGGCCCAGGAGAACCCCCGGCAGGCCGAAGGCGAGATTCGCAGCGCATGCGAGCAGGTTTTCCAAGAATGCCCTTGGTTGATCGAGGGAGCCCAATCGGCGGACGATTTGGTCGACGCGCTCGTCAACAACGTGTTCGGACTCGGTCCGCTCGAGCCCTACCTCGCCGACGACACGGTCACCGAAATCATGGTGAACGGCATCAAGTCGTTCTATGTGGAGCGCGGGGGAGTGAACGTCGCCTGTCCGGTTCCCTTCGCCGACGAAGACGCAGTCCGCGCTCTCGTCGACAGGATTATCGGTCCGTTGGGCAGGCGGATCGACGAGTCCGCCCCCATGGTAGACGCGCGGCTCGCGTCGGGGCACCGAGTCAATGCCGTCATACCCCCGATAGCCCTCGACGGACCGACGCTTACGATACGGAAGTTCTCCGAACATGTTCTAGGCCTGGCGGACCTCGTGTCCATGGGCACGTTGAGCGAGGGCACCTCGCGTGTGCTCACATGGGCCGTCGCGGCCCGCAAAAACATCGCGGTTTCCGGAGGCACGGGGACTGGAAAGAGCACGTTGCTCAACGCCCTCTCGTGCGAGATCGCCCACAGCGAGCGCATCGTCACGATAGAGGATTCGGCCGAGCTGCGGTTTCTCGAGCACCCCCATGTCGTTCGGATGGAGGCGCGCCCCGTGAATGCGGAAGGGAAGGGCGAAATCACCATACGCGATTTGGTGAAGAACGCACTACGCATGAGGCCGGATCGCATCATCGTGGGAGAAGTGCGCGGCGGCGAAGCGCTTGACATGCTCAACGCCATGAACACGGGCCATGACGGATCTGCGACCACATTGCACGCGAATTCGCCTGCCGATGCGATCATGCGGCTCGCCACCATGGTGCGGTTCGCGGCAGACCTGCCGATAGATGCCATCGAAGCGCAGGTCGGCAGCGCGCTCGACGTAATCGTGCAGCTGGCGCGCTATCGCGACGGGTCGCGCAAGGTCAGCCACATTTGCGAAGTGAACTACGACAGGGAAGAGGGGCGCTGTCGCGTCACGCAACTCTACGTGAGGAACGGACTTGACGACGCGGGGGAATGGTTGGCCGCCCCGGCCTGGTTCGACGAGGCCATTCGTGATGGCGTTATGACGGATAAGGAGGTGAAGGCGTGGATGCAGTCAGTGCGCTTGTTGTCTCCGGCTGCCTAAGCGCGTTCTGCTTCGGTGCGATCGTGTTCAGCGCTGCCCACGACCTTCTTGGCAGCCGTGCACGTGCGACCCGATTGCAGAACGAGGTTGGTGCAAACACGTTGCAGCGCTTGGTGTCGCGCGGTGTTCCCGCGCTTACGGGATCTGCGCATGGCATTTTGGGCCTCTCGCCGGTGCGCAAGTACTCGATGTCTGTCTGCCATGCGCTTTCCTTGCGCGGCGTGCGCGCGACGCAGGCCGCCGTCGTGTCCCTTGTTGCGGGGTTGTGCGTGGTTTTCTGCGTTTTGGGTATTTTGCTGGGGCATGTCGTGGTGGGTGTGGCGGCGTCTTGCCTGTTCGTCGCGGTGCTGGGATCGCGGAGCGCGCGTGCGGTGGAGAACCGCAAAGAGCGGTTGCGGGCGGCCTTGCCTAGCGCGCTGCAAGCGATGGGAAGCTGCTTTGGGGCTGGCTACACGCTCGTTCAGACGTTCTCACACCTGAAGGAAGAGGTGGGCGGCGCTTTGGGCGACGTGTTCGGATCGGCTGCGGACGCCATGCGCGCGGGCGCAACACCCGAAGAGGCTCTGGCGCGCATCATGCGCGAAGGGGACGTGGACGAGCTCTCCTTCGTTGCCGTCGCCCTGGCGGTCCAGCATCAAACGGGCGGCAGTATGCAACGCGTGCTCGACGCGACGCGCGAATCGCTTGCCGAAGAGCTCGAGTTGCGTAGGTCCTTGCGTGTTCAGACGGCGCAGGCGCAGCTGTCGGCGCGGGTGGTGGTGGCGGTAAGCATCGGGCTCACTTTGACGATGCTTATGCTTTCACCCTCGTTCCTGCAGCCGTTTTTCAGCAGCGTTGCCGGAGTCTCGCTCCTTGCGGTCGCCGTCGGAATGCAGGTCGCAGGCATTGCCTGTATAAGAAGAATGCTCAAATTGGAGGTGGCCCGAACATGACGGTGCTTCTTCCTTACATCGCCTCGCTCGGGGCGTTCGCAGCTGCGTTCCTGACGGTGATCGATGCCGTAGCGCGCCGTCGGAGCAACGAACGTAAAAAGGAGCTCAGGCAAAGCGTGCGGATCGCGGGCGACGACAGCGCGCTGCGCGGCGGCCTGGAAGAGATGGTGTTGTCGCAAGTCGTCGGTTTCAGCGTACGGAATCCGCCTTCCTCTTTTCCGGATTGGCTGGCCGGGTTCGCCAGATTGCGCGGCGCCACGCTGGCGAACCCGCTGCTGAAGGCGGGCCTTGTCGATGTCGACCCGCAGTCTGCGGCGTTGTGGCAGATGCGAGCCTCTTTGTTGGCAGCCACGGCAGGTCTTGCGGCCGGGCTTCTCGTCGCGCCTTCCATATCGCTTCCCTCTTGTGCGTGTGCTGCTGCACTCGGATGGATGGCGCTGCCATGGGCGCTCAAGGGGCGCAAATCACAGAGGAAGCGGATGCTGGAGCAACATGTTTCCGAGGCGGTGGAGGTCATCTGCCTGGGCCTTCGGTCCGGGTTGTCCTTTGATAGGTCGCTCGAGCTGTACTGCTCGTACTTTCCTACGACGGTCGGGCGCGAGCTCGAAACGGCGCGGCAGACATGGAGCACCGGGCTGCTCACAAGGGAAACAGCGCTGCGCAGCCTTTCCGCAGCCTACGACTCGCAGGTTTTCGGCCGGATGTGCGATTGCATCGTCCG
>CAMORQ010000143.1 GCA_946623915.1 uncultured Coriobacteriaceae bacterium
CTTTCCGCGATGCGGCTCGCCAAAAGCAAGGTGCTCTTGCACGACATGCGCAGCATCGAAGAGCTGGCGCGCGTCGATGTGCTATGCGTCGACAAAACGGGCACCATCACCAGCGACCAGATGGTTGCACGCGAGTTTTTCGACGCCTCGGGCGCCGCGACGGAAGATTCGAGCGGCGAACTCGCACTGCTCTCCCGCTACGTCCGCACTGTTCCCGACAGCAATGCGACGATGATCGCTTTGCGCGAACGCCTTCCCGAAGCAGAAGCATTCGCCGACGCAAACGTGACGCCTTTCACGTCGAGCCTCAAGTATTCGCAGGTTGAAACCAACGGGCGGACGCTGCGGCTGGGGGCGCCTGAATTCGCCTTGTCACACGACGCGCTGCAAACATGCCGGCGTGCGATCGAAGAACGTGCAAGCGCAGGCATGCGCGTTCTCGCATTCGCCGAAGTGGACGGCGACGAAACGCGGCCGCTGCTGTTTGCTGCAATCTCCAACGAGATTCGCGCCAACGCGGCCGACACGTTCGAAGAATTCGCTCGTCAAGGAGTGGACGTGAAGGTGATTTCGGGCGACAACCCCCTCACGGTTTCGAAAGTGGCAACCGAAGCCCGCATCGAAGGTGCACAGCGCTACGTGGACGCGTCGACGCTCGACACGCCCGAGAAGATCGCTGATGCAGTCGGCAGCTACACCGTGTTCGGCCGCGTGAAACCCGAACAGAAAAAAGCGCTTGTGGAAGCCCTTCAGGCAACCGGAAAGAAAGTCGCCATGACCGGCGATGGCGTGAACGACATCCTGGCCATGAAGAAGGCCGAGTGCTCGATTGCGATGGGAACCGGAAGCGATGCGGCGCGTCAAGCCGCGCAGGTGGTGCTGCTCGATTCGGACTTTTCGCACATGCGCCAAATCGTCAGCGAAGGCAGGCGCGACATCAACAACATCACGCGTTCGGCGACGTTGTTCTTGTACAAGAACATATTCTCGCTCGCGATGGCGCTCTTCGCGATCTTCGGCGCGTTCGCCTACCCGCTTACACCCAACCAAGTCTCGCTGATATCGCTGTTCAACATCGGGCTGCCGGCGTTCCTGTTGACCTTCGAGCCGAACGAAAAGAAGCAGGAAGGAAGCTTCATCGCCACGGTGCTCGTGCGTTCCATACCCGCGGCACTGACGTCGTTTGCCACCATCGCATCCATGATGCTGTTCGCCGAACTGTTCGAGATACCCACCAACGAAGTGAGCACCGCAAGCACGTATCTGCTCGCAGTTGTGGGCTTCCTTATCCTGGGGAACCTCATCCAGCCCCCGAACCGCTATCGCCTGACGGTGTTCGCCGTCTGCTTGTTGGGCCTTGTCATATGCTGCGGCTTCTTATGGAACCTGTTCGATATCAACAGCCTGTCGCCGCGCGCCATCGTACTCTGCGTCGTGTTCGGACTTGCGCAAATCGGCATCCTGCAAATCCTGAGCGTCATAATCATCTGGTTCTATCGCCGCTTCATTGCACACCAAGACGCAGAATAAACGCGACGGAGCGTGACGAGGTCACGCCTTACCCGTGGTAGAAATCGTCCGTTCCGTGGACAAGGGCTTTCTCGCGGTATAGGTCCGCGTCGGCAGCTTCGAGCATGCTTCGCACCGTGTTGCATTCGGGGCCGCTCCCCTGCATGCCTACGCTCATTGACAAGCGGTAACCTTGGTCGGATTGCTCGTTCTCTCGATCGAATTCGTCGCGAATGGTCTGCTTGAACCGCTTCGCATCCGCCGGGTCTTCGAACACAGAGACGATGGCGAACTCGTCCCCTCCGTATCTCGCAAGCGTGGCTTTGCGGTGCAAAGTCGACACGGCGCGCTTCAGTATTTCTGCCGTATGTGCGATGGCGTCGTCGCCTTCTGCATGCCCCCAGGTGTCGTTGACCGACTTGAGCCGGTCGAGGTCGAGCATATAGAGGTACACACGCGAAGGCGGATCGACGTCACGCAGATTCTGCTCAAGCGAACGCATGAACTGCCGGCGGTTGGCCAACTGCGTAAGCGGCTCGGTGCTGATCTGCTGCCCCAGTTCGTTGAGGTAGACGATGGTGATGCCAAGTGCGAACGCGACGCAATTGAACGGGATGCGCCAGTAGAACAACTGCAGAATGCCGCTGATCGCGGGGAGAACGGGGAACAGCGCGATGATGATATAACGCGTCCGTTCCACGTAGTTATCAGGCAAAAAGGCCTTGTAGACCGCATGGGCGCCCGCGGCAAGCAAATAAAGGTAGATAACGATGTACTGAATGCTGAACAAGGGGCCGCGGTGGTATTCGAAGTCATCGCCGATGGAAAAGAGAATACCCGTGTTTAGGTTGAACAGGCACAGCAGCGCATGCAACACGACGGGCGCCAACAGGAGGATGACGGTGGTCCGATTCTTCAGGTACGACGCTTCCGTGAGCGTGCCCATGTAGAGGAACCAGAGGTACCCCGCGAAGGACGCCGAAAGGAAGTACACGGTTTTCAGCGCCATGCTCCATGCCCAAACCTGCGGCAGGGCGCCCGTGTCCATGGCATACCACAACGTGTCGGATGCGAAGAAGATGACGAGCATGAATACAGACGTTTCGAAACGCCGCTGAAGCAGCATTTCGCCTAAACCTGCACGAGAGTGGAAAGCGCAAATGAGCACCGTCGCGGCACAGCACACGTTGATGAGTACGTATAATCCCAGATAGCTAGTCACGTTTACATTATAGTAAACAACCGCGACCACTGCCGAACACAACGATTTACATGCCGCTGACGCAAACGCAACGGACACAAACGCCTCACAATGCACCAGCGATATCTACGATCGGCTGCACTCCGGGTTCTAGACGATGCCGCCCTTGTCGAATTCGACGCCGCGCACTGTCTGCGCCTCCATGATCTCCTTCATGTCGTTGAGGAACACCGGGATGAAACGAACCGTGGACGAAACCGTGAAAGCGTACTTATACGACACGCAAAGGTTCTTCATGAACGAATTGGTCGAATCCGAAATATTCGTCACGTAGAACACCAAGGAAAGCGGGAACCGCTACAAAGGGTGGCGGTACGCGCAAAAACACAGGCGGTGCCCGTATGCGCCAAACCCAATGTGATGATAATGCGCAATCGCGATTCAAGCTCGAAAGCGGCAGCAAGACATTCGCCAACGACACGGAGTACAGCGCGGCCGACATCGACGTCGACCTTACGTCGATGGGCTCGGAAATGGTGTATGCAACCGTGTACGACGTGGTCAGCCACCCCGAAAACTACATGGGGCAAGTCGTGCGCGCACGTGGCCCGTTCGCCCACTCGCGCGATGAGACGCTGGACGCAGATTACTACTTTGTCGTTATCCAAGACGCCACCGCGTGCTGTGCGCAGGGACTGGAATTCGTGTGGGGAAACGGCTCGAAATCCTACCCGGAAGGTTATCCGCAAGACGGCGAAGACATCGTGGTGACCGGCGAGCTCGAAACGTATGAAGAAAGGTCGAGCACCTACGTGCACATCGCAAACGCAAACGTGACGATGGCGTAGGCCTGCAGCAAGGATCCTGTGCGAAGCCTGCGGCGCAGGGCCGCCGGCGCACGACGAACCCGAAGCGGCGACTCGCGCACGACGAAAGGCGCTCTGATACGCGATATCTGCCAGTGTGCAATAGCATCGGCGCGCAGCTAGCCAAGCTCCTTCAGCACGAGCGCGAGCACGGTGTAGGCCCAAGCTGCGAAGCGCTCGGGGCACTCCGCCAGCTCCCGAGCCACATCCGCCGCGCGCACCCAACGGATGGCACTCGCTTCGGACGGGTCGGGGTCGGGGTCTGTGGCGAGGCGGCCAACAAGAACGTGGTCGTATTCGTATTCGGCAAGGCCGTCCTCGAACACGGCGCGGTAGACAAACGCCGCGATCTCGCGCAAATCCGCGGCTTCGCAGCCCAGCTCTTCGCGCACGCGGCGATATGCCGCCGAGACCACCTCTTCTCCCACGCGCGGATGCGAACAGCACGAATTAGCCCACAGCCCCGCCGAGTGGTACTTCCCTTCGGCGCGCTGCGCAAGCAACAGCTCGGGGCCTCCTTGCCCGTCGCGGACAAGCACGACCGAAAAAGCACGGTGAAGCAAACCTTCCCGATGTGCTCGCTCTTTCGTGGCAGACCCGATTTCGTTGTCGAGGCCGTCGACGAGAATCAGGGTATCGTTGCGCGCGGGGTCCGCATCCATGCGTTGCATCGTTTCTCCTTTTCGGCGCACCCGTTCGACCGGATTCGCTGCATCCGGTTCCGGGCACATCCCATAAGTCTTATAGGTTGCACTACGAGGATAGCGCACCTTCGAGATACGTGCGCGCGGCACGATGCTTTTTGGGAACTTTGCTCAAGGGGAGGCTGCGGACGCCCACTTCCGTCCCCTCTTCCACTGCCCGCTTGTAGTACCAGCACTTGTAATCGAGCACGGCAAGCGTCTGCTCCATTTCGGCGATCTCGGCAGCAAGCGCAGCACGACGCCCCTCGAACAGGGCCTTGCGGGCTTCGAGGCTTTTGTCGCCCTTCTTCACCATGCCCATGAACGTCTGGATTTCCTGGATGGACAGCATGGACTTCTTCAAGCATTCGATAACGCGGCATGCCTCCAGATCGTCATCGGAAAACTGCCTGATGCCGCCTTTCGTGCGCACCACATTGGGAAGCAATCCCTGGCTTTCGTAGTAGCGCAACGTGGACGCCGAAACGCCCAGCAGCTTTGCCGCTTCTCCAATCGAATACATGGGCTCTCCTCCGCTTGCCAAGATCCGAAAACCGCCAGGCGGCCGCCTAACCTTCGAACGGCACAACGTCCTTCACGGCGTCGGCAGGCTGGACAACCGCATCTCCGTTGTCCGTATCCACCAACTCGTAGCGCCAGTTACCCATGCCCAGCTCTCGCATGTAGGAAATCTGCCGGTGCCCATGGCGCGATTCGATGCGCTCGACCAGGGCGCGGCGGTCTTCTTCGGACAGCGCGTAAACCAGATCGACGCTCGCCGCATCGATGGCCACGATGTCGGTGGAGGCCAGAATACCGATGTTGGGCGTGACCACCGGTTCGGCAGAAGTGCCTTCGCAGTCGCACGATACGCTCATGTTGCGCAGGACGTTCACAAAGGTGATGTGCTCGCCGAAATGGTCGCAGGTGGCCTTGGACGATTCGCTGAACCGCTCGTGCAGCTCTTCGGCGTCGATGCTCCACTGTCCTTCGCCTTCACGCGTATGGATGGCCTTCTTGCCGATGCGGCCGTCCGCGCAGCCGATGCCGATGTTCTTGTCCGAACCGCCGAACCCGCCCATGGCATGCCCTTTGAAGTGCGTGAGCACGACCATGGAATCGTAATCGAGCATGTGGCTGCCCACTGTCATGTGGTCGAACCACTTGCCGCCTTCGATAGGAATGTCTACCGTGCCTTCTTCATCCATGATGTCCACCGGCGCGAACGTCCATCCGTTGGTTGCAATGGTTTCGCGATGCTCTTCGGTGGTGTAGCGGCCGCCCGCGTAGTAGGCGTTCGTCTCCACGATGGCGGCACCGGGCAAATCCTGCTCGATCAGCTCTTGCACCCACGGACGCGGAATGATGTTGGGCCCGTTCGGCTCGCCGGTGTGCAGCTTGATGGCCACCTTGCCTTCGATGCCGCCGTTAACGCGAGCGTAGAGCTTGCGCAGCCCTGCCGCCGAAAGGTCGCGGGTGAAATACACCGTGCTC
>CAMORQ010000144.1 GCA_946623915.1 uncultured Coriobacteriaceae bacterium
CCTTAGCGCTGCATACGGCGGCGGCGCAGGCTGAACGCCACGACCGCGATGGATGCGACAGCCACGACACCCAGCACCGCAACCGGCATGCCGGCCTCGTCGCCCGTCTTCACCGTTGCGGTAGAAGCCTTGGCAGGCGACGTGGATGCGGCGGCGCGAGGCGTAGCGGACGTTGCCGCGTTCGGCTTGGCCGTAACCTTCCCGCTGCTCGACGTTGGCGTCGGCTTTTCAGGCGAAGGCTTCGGCGTGACTTCTTCCTCTTCAGAAAGCGCATCGTACATGACGATCACGCCGTCCGAGGGAACCCATTGCTCGCCTTCGAGCACTTCCATCGTGCCTTCCGCATCCACGTTGATGCGGAACTTCACATCGGGTGCCAGCTCGTACCCAGCAGGCGCAGCCACTTCATGCAGCGTATAGAGGCCTACGGGCAGGTTGAACGCTTTCTGCGTTCCGTCGGTCACCCATTCGCCGTTTTCAACCACAGCGCCCGTTGCATCAAGCACCTGCAAGGTGGCACCCGCCAATTCTTCGGTGGCGCCCATCGCGCGCTTGGAAATAAGCACTTCGCGGTTGCTCGAGAACACCGGCTGATTGGTCGCGCTCATACCCGCACCACCGAAGGACGTGACGATAATCTCTTCACCAGGCGTGTAGAATCCGGCAAACGAGTCGGCGTTCGCTTCGGCAGCGTAGTACTCGACCGGGCTGCCGTTCACATATTCGGGCAGACCCTCGAATGCGGCCGCCCACACGCCGTTGGCATCTGGCTGTTCGATGGTCACGGTCTTGCCGGCAAGCGGAGCCCATTGGCCACCGTTAGCGCGATAGTACAGCTGGAACGTGACCGGGGCGCGGTTCTTGTCGTTGCCGCCGTCGGCCCACACCTTGGTAACCGTGGACGCTTCGACCGTCAGGTAATTCTTGGCGCGGTCGGACAGGACGAGATGGTTCACATCCCACTCGATCTTGCCGGTCTGATTCACTTCTTCGGCGTTGAGCACGGTCACGTTACCCTTGTCGTCGACGCTGAAGCGCACCGTGGTCGTCACCTCGTAGCCATCGGGCGCGGCGACTTCTTCAAGGGTGTACTCGCCCGCTTCTAGCAACAGCTTGTGCGCTTCCTTCCCGCTGAGCCACTTCTCGATCTCATTGCCATCCTTGTCCAGAATCCGGATGGTGGCGCCTTCCAGCTCGTCGCCGGAGACGATGTCGGCCTTGGTGATCTCGATTACATGCTTCGCAGGTGCGTCGGCTAGCTCGATGTGGTTGCCTTCGGCCGTGATGGCACCGCCGCCGTCAACCTCCACCGTCTCCAGCTTCACGCTGCCGTCGTCGTTAACCACGAACACCATTTCGGTGGTCACTTGCGCGAACCCTTCAGGTGCAACGACTTCGACCATCGTGTAGCGGCCGGGCTTCAGCTTCAGCACTTCGGCGCTCGTCTTGCTCGTCCACGTGTGCTCGTAGCCGTCCGGTCCGGTCAGCTTCATTTGAGCGCCCTCGATTTCGGTGCCACCCAGGTCGGTCTTCGAGATGGTCACCTCGAATTCCTCTTGGGGACGCACGGTAACCGTGTTGGACTTGTCGCCGTAGGTGGGCTTCTCGTCCACTTCGGTTACTTCGTTGCCCTCTTCGTCGACCTTGGGCTTGCCGTTTTCGTCGAGCACGGCATGACGCAGGTAGATGTCGTAGCTGGCGTTGTTGGGCACACCGGCGTGGTCCTTGGTGGAAACGACCGGCGCATTGCCCACGTTGTTTTCAGCGCGGTCTTCGACTGCGGTGGCGGAAACGTTGGCGTAGGCCGCCTGCACGTCGGCGAGCGTCTTGCCTTCCGCCACTTTGGCACTAAATGAGATACGCACCCAATGACCGCGGTAGGCGGTGGCATCGGGGATGGTCACGGTCAGGGTCTGGCCGTCGATGGCGCTTTGTGCCGACTTGATCGCGGTGCCCTCAGCAGACACCGTCGCCTTTTCGTTGGCGCCCGTGAAAGTGCCATTGGTCAGGTGGTTGTCTTCTTCGCCCATGTCAGCGACCGCCACTGCGTCGCCGTTGAAGGCAAGAACGCCGTCGAGCGTGTCGGAGACAACGACCATGTCTGCATCCTTGGTCACATACGCGATGATGTCGTAGGTGAACGCTTCGTTCAGCGTGATTTGCTTGTGCACATCCTGATTGATGTACTTCTCGATCTCGGGCTTTTCTTCGCGCACCTTGGTGTTGGTGATGGCCGCGCCGTCCTGCGTGCTGGTGAATCCGGGCACGGGGCTTTCGGCGGCACTGTAGCTTTCGCCTTCGGCCAACATGGGCAGGCCCGTCCAGGTTGCCGTGTAGGTGAAGTCGCCGTTGTCGACCACGCGTAGCTTGTCGGCGTGCTCGGCGGTGACATCCTTTTCGCCCTGCTTGAGAACCAGGAACCCTGCGAAGGTTTCGGGAGACGGGATTTCTTCGCTCTTGGCGCCGGCCCACTTCTTGGTGACAGACACCTCCATGAACTCTTCGACCTTGGTGTTGGTGACCACGCTGCCGTCAACCGCGGACGTGAACCCTTCAACCGGCTCTTCCTGGAGCACGTATTCCACACCTACCAGCTTCGGCAGCTCTTTAGACGCGCCCTTGGGGGTGCCGCTCGACAGCTTGATGGTGTCGACCACTGCGCCATCCTTGCCCAACACGTTCACGTCGACCGAATCAATGTCAGCGGGCCAGGACAGGGCGGCCCCATCGAAGTTCTTCCACACCTTTTCGGCTTCGACGACCGTCGTTTCGGGAATCACCGTCACTTCGTTGGTGGGAATGACGCCGTAGCTGTAGCCGTTTTCGGCAATGATGCTGTACTGGGCCTTGTTCGGCGTACCTGTATGCGGGGCAACGCCTTCCTTCACCGCACCGTTTTCTTCGACCGTTACCACATCTCCGACCTTGGCGGCCTCGATGACCGCGTCGGTGTACTTGGCCCAGAAGGTAACCTGGACCCATTTGTCCTGGATGCCCGCTGCAGCCGCGTCGTTAAACGTCACCTGCAGAGCGCGGTTGTTGTTAGTCAGCTCGACCTCGTAGCCCGCAAGTTCCGTGCCCGCCTGCGAAACCGTGCCGCCGACGGTGTGGTCGTTGCCGTCCTTCACCTGAACGGCGGAAACGATTTCTTCCACATCGAGCGACGCTTCGGCGGCAGCCGCATCCACAGCGCCGGCAGGGGCCTTGGCGAACTCGAGTTCCGGCACCAGCTGGTCGACGATGGTAACCGTCTTGGCATCGGGCGTCACGTAGGCCAGGATGTCGTACTTGAACACGCGGTCGAACTCGACCAAATCGGCATGCACGTAGTCGTTGACGTACTTCTCGATTTCGGGCTGCTCGGGGATGTAGCGGTTCGTGATCTTGTACACGCCGTCAGACACTTTCTCGACAGCGCCAAGCTCGTAGTTACCGGCGGTCGACTTGCCTTCCTCTACCGTGTATTCCACGCCGATCAGCTTTGGCAGGTCCGCGAACGTTACTTCGGGCCTGTCTGCTGACAGCACGTCAGTGGCAACAACTTGCCCATCGGCACCGAGCAAATTCACGTCCACCATCGCGCCTTCGGGCCACTCGCCCACTTCGTCGCCGACCAGCCATTCCTTGCTGACCGTAACGTCAGTAGTTTCGGGCTTAACGGTAACGGTGTTGGTCTTCAGGTTGGCCGTCGATCCGTTTTCGACCTTCATGGTTACCTGCGCCTGGTTGGACGTACCTTCGTGCGGGGTATCGCCCTCGAGCACGGCGCCGTTGGACTTGACCGTTTCGACGTCGCCGATCTGCGCGGCCTTGATGACCTCGTCGGTGTACTTGGCGTAGAAGGTTACCTGGACCCACTTGCCGCGGATGCCGGTCTCGTCGGTGACGGGTTCCTCTTCGGTGCCGAAGGTGACGGTGAGCGTGTTGTCTTCGATGCTCACGGACGTGGGATCGACAGGCGTGCCTTCGTTGTCCTCGTCGGCGCCGGCCACCGTGGAGCCCACCGTGTGGTCGTTGGCGTCCTTGGCCACGATGGCCTCGATTGCCTCGTCGGCGGTGGCGGCCTTCTCGGCCTTCGCGTTAAGGTCGCCGCCGGTCTTCTTGGCGAACTCGAGCGCGCCGGCCAGCGGGTCGGTGATAACCACTTCTGTGGCGTCTGCACTCACGTAGGTCAGGATGTCGTACTTGAACACCTTGTCGAACTCGACCAGGTCGGCGTGGACGTCGTTGTTCACGTACTTTTCGGTTTCCACCTTTTCGTTGAGCACGTATGTCATAGGATCGATTGGGATTACCGGATCGTCTGGATTCAGGGGCGTGATCTCGCTGACCGTGTAGCCGACCACAAAATACTGGGCGAACTCTTCGGCCGCAAACACCCCGCCTTCGACAGGCTTGCCGTTCACTTCCAGCTCGACCGCCTCGTAGGTGGTGTCGATAAGCTTGGGCAGGTCTTCGACAATGAAGCTACTCGGCTTGCCGTTAAGTTCAACTCTAATGGGGTCTTCGCCCTCTCCAATGTATTGATAGGTGGCAGGGGCAGGCTCGGCATCGGGATCAAGATCTTCTATCTTGTTGTTGTCCAGTTCCAGCTTGCCGAGGACCGGGGTGGCTTGGCCGTCTTTCACCGCCATGACACCGAAGGTAACGGTAGCACCTTCAGGCCATGCGCCTTCGGACCAAGTCTTATCCGCCGTGAGCTTGGTGTACTCGGGCTTCACCGTAACGGTGTTGGTGTCCAGCTCGACGGTGGCCTCGTTGCCCACCTTCATGGTGTAGTGGGCTTTGTTGAGCGTGCCGTCGTGCGGGGTTACGCCCTCGAGCACGGCGCCGTTGGACTTGACCGTTTCGACGTCGCCGATCTGCGCGGCCCGGATCACCTTGTCGGTGTACTTGGCGTAGAAGGTCACCTGGACCCACTTGCCCTGGAGGCTGGCGATTTCGTTTGCATCGGTCTTCGGGTCGTCGGCGAAAGACACCGTGAGGGTGTTGTCCTTGATGTCAATGGTTGCCAGTTCGAGCACATCGGTGCCAGGATTCGTTTCTGCATCCTTGCCGGCTACCGTGCCATCCACCGTGTGATCGTTGCTGGCTTTGACCTGAACGGCCTCAACCGTCTCGTCGGCAGAGGAGGCTGCCACGCCTGCGACGTCTAACGTACCGCCGGTCTTCTTGGCGAACTCGAGCGATCCCACCAGCTTGTCGGTAATGGTGACCTCGGTGGCGTCCTTGCTCACATAGGCCATGATGTCGTACTTGAAGACCTTGTCGAACTCGACCAGGTTGGCATGGACGTCGTTGTTCACGTACTTTTCGACCTCAATGCGTTCATTGTTGATGAGGGTCTGGTGCATACCAAGGATCTTCGAGTACGCAAGGTCTGCGTAAGCCGCGATAAAACTCGCATAATCGCTGACGTTGGCAACACCAAGGAGCTTGCCGTTTTCAACAGGGGTGCCGTCGATAGCCAACTCGCGGGCATAATAGGAGACGCCGTCAAGCCTCGGTAGACCAACAACAGTCGTGGACTTCCTTTCAGCGGTCAGCTCCCATGTCGCCTGCTCGGCATCCTGGGCATCAGCCGCCGGCATGACATAGTTCGCTTGCAGCGGGTAGCCCTCGACCGTCTCGAGCGTGCCGAGCACCTCGGTCAGCGTGGCTTCGCCACCGTCCGTAGACTGGGCGAACACGCCCACAGTGACCGCGTCCACATCCTCGGGCCAGGCGCTCGATTCGTTTGTCCA
>CAMORQ010000145.1 GCA_946623915.1 uncultured Coriobacteriaceae bacterium
TTTGCAGCAGTTGGTCGAAACCCCCAGCGTCACCGGAGGGGAAACGGCTGTGGCGGCGCTGGTGAGGGAGCGACTCGCTTCTGTTGCCGAAGAAATCGAGACCGATGTCATGGGCTCGGTGCATGCTCGCGTGCATGGGTCCGCCCATGGGCTCGAAGACGCCAAGGCCGTCCCGAGCGTCATGGTGTCTGCGCACATGGACGAAATCGGGTTGATGGTCCACTACATTTCCGAGGAGGGCTTCCTGTCCGTATCCGCGGTGGGGGGCGTGGACGCGGGGCTTCTGCCTGGCTTGAGGATGGACGTGCACACGGCCGAGGGCACGCTGCGCGGCGTAGTGGGGCGCGTTCCCATCCATTTGCTCCCTGCGGACGACCGCAAGCAGGTTCAGCCTATCGACAAGCTCGTCATCGACGTGGGGCTTCCCGGCAAAACTGTTCGCAAGAAGGTTTCCATTGGGGACACGGTCACCTACGGCGTCGGGTTCGAGAAGTTCGGGCGCGGCTTGGCCGTTTCGCGCGCGTTCGACGACAAGGCCGGCGTATTCGTGGCCTGCCGAGTGGCAGAAGAGCTCGCCAAGCTGAAGAGTGTGAAGGCCGACTACATCTGCGCGGCCACAGTCCAGGAAGAAATCGGCCTGCGCGGGGCGCTGACGAGCGCATACAGCGTCAATCCCGATGTGGCCATTGCGTTCGACGTGACGCATGCCACCGATTACCCTGGCGCTGATCAGCCAAAGCACGGAAAGATCGAATTGGGCGCGGGGCCGGTGATCGCGCGCGGCCCCAACATTAACCCGGTCGTGTTCGAGCGGTTGGTTGCCGCCGCCAAGAAGGAAGGGCTGGACTACCAGGTAGAGGCCGAGCCGGGTGTCACGGGCACCGATGCCGCCATGTTGCAGGTGCAGCGGGGAGGGCGGGCGGCAGGTCTGGTGTCCTTGCCTCTGCGCTACATGCACACGCCCACCGAAGTCGTATCGCTTGACGATGTGGACGCGTGCATAAAGCTGCTCGTGCGCTTTGTGCGGGATTTGGACGAAGATGTTTCGTTCGTGCCGGGAATGTAGGGTGTGCACCCATGCCTACCCGGGAAGAAAAGAACATCGCGAAGAATCGCCGCGCATTCCATGACTACGAAGTGCTGCGCACGTTCGAGGCGGGCATCGTGCTCACCGGAACGGAAGTGTGCAGCCTCCGCGAAAACAACTGCCAGCTCACCGACTGTTTTGCTGTGGTTCGCAAAGGCGAGGTGTGGCTTATGAACCTGCACATCGCTCCGTACAGCCACGGCAACATCGCCAATCCCGACCCAGACCGCAGCCGCAAGCTGCTGTTGCATAGGAAAGAAATCCGCATGCTCGAATCGCAAGTGCGCGAAAAAGGCATGGCGCTCGTGCCTTTGCGCATGTATTTTGCGCAAAACAACCTGGTCAAGGTCGAGCTTGCTGTTTGCCGCGGAAAAAAGCTCTACGACAAACGCGCCGATATGGCTAAGAAGGAAAGCCAGCGAGAAGTGGAGCGCGCTTTGAAGGATGCGCGCAGGTTTTAGGAGCATCTATGCCAGAACAGGATACGACCAATCATTCCGCTGAGCGAACGGAAGAATCCGGTGCCGACGTGGCAGAGGACGCGTCTGCGGCGGTAGAGCCCGAACTCTGCGACGAAGACGAACGCGTCGAAGAAGGGGAGGGCTTCGAAGGCTCTTATGACGAGCCTGACGAGGAGGCGGACGACGGCGCCGGTGACGATGGCGAGGATCCCGACGACGAATCCGATGACGTTGAAGAAGAGGCGGACAACGACGCGGAATCCGATGACGAGTATGGCGACGATCCTGAAGACGAGGCCGACGGCGACGTTGAGTACCTAGATGTGTACGAGGACGAGAACGGCAACGAATTCATCATCGTCGATGGTCAGCGCGTGCCGTTCGACCCCGATGCGTACGAAGTCGTGGAGGTAGAGATAGACCCCGACGACGAGTCGTTTAACCCCTTTGCGTACGAAAGCGTTCAGGCAGCTACCGATGTGGCAAACGACCTTGCTCGGGCAGGTGGATCGATAGCGCGCGAAGGCGCTGCTCTCGCCAACGACGCCGCCGTTATAGCCGGCGAGCTGAAGGAAGCGATGGACGACATCAACAACCTTCTCAATCCGAAGAACTGGATCAAGTAAGGCCCGCGCGCGAACCAGACGTGATTGGCGGCGTGAACTGAGGAATTTCACGCGAAGGACGCACGGACGGACGTGAACGGGGACGGGAGAATCCCACGCAAGTGTGAGATTCCTCCAATGTCCTCGTTCACGTGCCTGTTCGCATCCACGTTGGTTTCTGCGCACAAAAAAGAACCCCCGTAGGGGCTCTTGGCACGGTTGAAGACGTTATCGGGTTATGCGCGCTCCACCTTACCGGCCTTCAGGCACTTCGTGCAGACGTTCGCCTGGCGAACATGACCGTTCTGGCGGATGGTCATCTTCTGCACGTTCGGCCTGAACGTGCGGTTGGACACGCGGTGGCTGTGGCTAATCGAGCGCCCTGCGCTCGGGGCCTTGCCGCAGATTTCACATACCTTGGACATCGTCATCACTCCAGTTCGCTATTCGTACGCCCGATTCTTTCGGACGCTTTGGGTGTTCACAAGCCTACGTACTATACCATACCAACGCTGCTTGTCCAATGCGCTCCATATTTCCTGCGCGTAGGGCATCAGTATTCCGCACTGCCTCCCGCATTTCGCCTCCTGCGTTGCTTTCCGCTATCGTTTTCATCTTGCTGCAGCGCCCCAAGCCGTCTTCGAGAGCGCCTCTGCAGGTTGTGGAAATGAGCTTACGTGTTCCGGGCGCCACAATCAGGACCAAATTGCATGCGTTATACTGTTTCGCTGGATTAAGAACGCGCCTTCAAGGAGGACATATAACATGCAACGCATTCCCGGCGATCTTCATGTGGCAAACGACGTGCTGGCCGATCTGGTGGGCAACGCCGCCATGCAATGCTACGGTGTTGTGGGCATGGTTGCCGCCGACATGGCCGACAACGTGATCACGTTGCTGCCCGGCAATCATCTACGGCGCGGTGTGGTGGTCACGACCGAACCGGATGGCGTCCACGTCGACCTGTACGTGGTCATCGAGTACGGAACCAACATCACCGTTGTCTCAAAGAACCTCGTCGATGCCGTATCGTTTGCCCTCACGCAATATGCGCAGGTGCCCCTGTCCGGGGTCGATGTGCACGTTCAGGACATCAGGGTGCGTAAGTAGCGAACGTGGTAAGCCGCGCCTTCTAGGAGAAATAACACATGGCTGAAACCTTTACTGCAAATGACATTATCAATGCGATTGCGGCTGCTTCCCGCGTGCTCGACGAGCGCAAGGAAGAAGTGAACCGTTTGAACGTGTTCCCGGTTCCCGACGGGGATACGGGCACCAACATGAGCTTGACCATCCAGTCCGTGGTGGACAACCTGGCCGCGTTGCCCATCGGGGCAACGGTCGACGACATACGCTCGGCGATCACGACGGGCGCCCTTATGGGCGCGCGCGGAAATTCCGGCGTCATCACCAGCCAGATTCTGAGGGGTCTGTGCGAGGGCATGGCCGACGTGGAAGCGTTCGACGTCGCTTCGGTGGACAAGGCCCTTGCAACCGCGCAGGCCACGGCGTTCCAAGCGGTCCGCAAGCCGGTCGAAGGCACCATCCTCACGGTGCTCAAAGACGCCGCCGCTGCCGCCAAGCACGCACGTAAAAAGAAGATGGACATCGAAGAGGCCTTGGTTTACATCGTGGGCGAAGCCTACGCCAGCGTTCAGCGCACGCCCGACCTGCTGCCCGTGCTCGCCGAAAACGGCGTGGTGGATGCGGGCGGGTTCGGCCTCGCCATCCTTCTCGACGCGTTCTCCACGGCGCTCATCGGCCGCGAAGCGCCGCTTGGCGACGAGCTCGCTGCGTCGCGCACCGCAGCTCCCAAGGTGGAAATCGAGCACATCAACGACTGGGAGGGAAGTGCGTACAGGTACTGCAACGAATTCCTCGTCGACTCGGATACGCTCGACACCGAAGAGGCCCTGGCGTTTCTGGCAACCATGGGCGATTGCGAACTGTGCGTTGGCGCAGTCCCCAAATTCAAGGTTCACGTGCATTCCAATACGCCCGACAAGGTGCTCGCGTACTTCCTCGAGCGTGGTCAGATTTCCGAGGTGTTCATCCACAACATGCAGCTGCAAAGCGAAGAGCGCAGCGCGAAAATCGCTGCCGAAGCCGCCGAGGAAAAGCCCGCTAAGCCGCTTGGCTTCGTCGCGGTCGCGGCAGGCGAAGGCATGCGCGCCATCCTCGAGAGCCTTGGCGTCGACGTCGTCGTTTCCGGCGGACAGACCATGAACCCCTCCACGCGCGATCTGCTGGCTGCCGTAGACGAAACGGGCGCCGAAAAAGTCATTCTGCTTCCGAACAACTCGAACATCATCATGACGGCCAATTCCTGCGCCGAAGTTTCCACCATTCCGTGCGCTGTGGTTCCCACGAAAAGCGTTCCGCAGTCGTTCGCGGCCATGTTCGCGGTCGACTTCGACTCGTCCATGGAAGACAACGTGGAAGCCATGATCGAAGCCGCGTCGGAAGTGAAGACAGGCGAAGTGACGCAGGCCATCCGCGACAGCCACGATGCACATGGCAATCCCATTGCCAACGGCGACACCATCGGCATCTTCGACGGATCCATCGAAGCGGTGGGCAAGAGCACCGAAGAGGTCACGCTGTCCCTGCTCGAATCCATGGATGCCGAAGATGCGGACACTTTGACCATCCTCGCCGGCGAAGGTTATTCAGACGACAGCTTCGACGCGCTGGTCGCTTCCATCGAAGAACGGTTCGACGATCTTGAAATAGACGCGCATCGCGGAGAGCAGCCCCTCTATCCAATCGTTCTTTCAGTCGAATAATGCCCGATCGAGTTGAGGCAACCCTTTTTTTCGACGAACGCGTAAGCAGTGTCCGGGGGGTCGCGCAAGGCCGCGCCGCCAGTTTGTCCAAGCTCGGTGTCGAAACCGTTCGCGACCTGCTGACCCATTTCCCGCGCCGCTACATCGACCTCAGTGCGGTTTCGACCATATCGAAGGCGCGCATAGGGGGCTCCTACACCATCGCAGGCACCATACACGCGGTGACTGCGAAACGCCCGAAGAAAGTGCCGCTTGTCGAAATAACGCTCGTCGACGGCACGGGTACGCTTCAGTGCACCTGTTTTCGCCAGATGTGGCTTGCCGACAAATACTCCAGCGGTCAGGCCGTCGCCGTTTCGGGGAAGATTGAGTTCTTCGGCGGGTTCAAATGCATGACCAACCCGATCATCGAGCCGATAGAAGCCGACAAGGAAGCCGAAGGGCGCATCATCCCGGTCCATCCTGCGTCGGCAGCCATTCCCGCTGCCCAAGTGCGGCGTCTTGTCGCACAGGCGCTTGACAGATGCAGGGGACTCGAGGACCCGTTGCCGTTGGCGTTGCGCACGCGCTACCGCCTGTACAGCAGGTCCGTCGCGCTGCATGCGATTCATTTTCCCCGCCACATCGACGAGGTCGCACAGGCGCGCCGTAGACTGGTTTTCGAAGAGCTGTTACTGCTCGAATTGCATTTGATGCTGCGCGCCCAGGCTGCGAGCAGCGGTCAATCC
>CAMORQ010000146.1 GCA_946623915.1 uncultured Coriobacteriaceae bacterium
AAGCCAAAGACGAATGACACACCAGAACCGTCCCCCCGTATCCTCTGTATCACCTTGTATCCCCCGAAAAGGAAGAGACCCGCGGGTGCGGGCCTCTTCGCTTCTCAGTTCTTTGCGCCAGGCAGTCTTTTGCTTGGTGCGGTTATATTTGGTATCCCCGTGGGTGCCGGTGCCACATGCGTATCCGTTGAACTTCGGCATGCAATCGAGCGTCGCCTGCTCGGCGCTGCGTTGCCACACGGGGCCGCTCTTGGGGACGCGGGCGCTGCGCCCTTTCTTTCTTCTGGCCATTGCCCTTCACCTCCTTTCGATTGCATGAGTGAACAATAACACGTCCGGAGTGAAATGCAGGGCGTTCTTTCGATATCTATCATGCCGACGGTAACATAATCACCGACAGCAAAAGCCTACCTTCTTATCATGGAATATGCTTAACCACCTGCGTTCGAGGAGGTGCGTCCATGGACGATCTTTCTGTCAAGACTGGCAAGCGCGTTGTGGTGCTCGGGGCCGGTTCGGCCGGCACCATGATGGTGAACAAGCTGCGCTCTAGGCTCCCGGAGGAATGGCAGGTGGTGGCCGTCGACCGCGACGACGCCCATATGTACCAGCCCGGCTTCCTGTTCATCCCAGTAGGCATGTACAAACCCGCCCGCGTCGTGCGCTCGCGCAAGAAGTACCTTCTCCCCGGCATCGACTATGTCGAATCGCCCATCGAAAAGGTGGTCGCGGCTGAAAACAAGGTCTATCTGGAAAACGGCCTGGTCATCGAATACGACTACCTGCTCGTGGCCACGGGCACCCAGATCCGCCCCGACCTGACCGAGGGGATGGGCAGCGGCGCGCTCTGGTTCAAGAAGGTCTTCGAGTTCTACACCTACGAAGGCGCCGTCGCACTGCGCCAGGCCTTGCAGGATTTCGAAGGCGGCAAGGTGGTCGTCCATGTGACCGACATGCCGATTAAATGCCCGGTGGCGCCGCTCGAACTCGCGTTTCTGCTTGACGACTACTTTCGTAAGCGGCGCATCCGCCACAAGGTGGACATCACCTTCGCCACGCCGCTCGACGGGGCCTTCACCAAACCGGTGGCATCGCACGAGCTGGGCAGCCTGCTCGACGACCGCGCCATCCGCCTGCGGCCCGACTTCGCCATCGAGCGCATCGACAATGACGCACAGGAGCTCGTAGCCTACGACGGAGTGCGCATTCCCTTCGATTTGTGCATCACCACGCCGCTCAACACAGGCCAGGACTACGTGTTCGCCTCTGACATCGGCGACGAGTCGGGCTTCGTCCCGGTCGACAAGCACACGCTTCAATCCACCGAGCTCCCCAATGTTTTCGCCGTCGGCGACGCCACCAATCTACCCACGTCGAAGGCTGGTGCGGTGGCGCACTTCTCCTCCGAAAAGCTGATCGAGAACATGCTCGGCCTTATGCTCGAGGGCAAAGAGCCCGCTGAGCGCTTCGACGGGCATGCGAACTGCTTCGTCGAGTCGGGGCGCGGCCAAGCGCTGCTGCTCGACTTCAACTACGACACCCAGCCGCTCACGGGCACCTACCCCTTTAGGCGCATCGGGCCCATGAAGCTGCTCGGGCGTTCGCGCTTCAACCACATGGGCAAGCTCGCTTTCGAGAAGATGTACTGGGGCCTGCTCATGCGCAACAAAACGATTCCGCTGCCCGCCGACATGCAGCTAGCTGGGAAGAAGTGGGAGGACTAGACCATGCCTGTGAACACGATCAACGGCTACAACTTCGAAGTGGACGCTGAAGGCTTCTTCGAAGACCGCGAGCAATGGAGCGAAGAGCTTGCGCGCGAGCTGGCCGCGCTCATCGACATCGAGGTGACCGACGAGCATCTGAAGGTGCTGCGCTTCGCCCGCGACGACCAGGCGCAAACGGGATCGACTCCCACGCTCAACCGCATGAACAAGGTGGGCGGCTTCGTGGTGGCCGACCTGTTTTCCCTGTTCCCGGGCAAGCCGGCGAAGAAGATCGCCTGGCTGGCGGGCCTGAAGAAGCCCACGAGCTGCGTCTAGGGTATGCAGAGAAGGAGTACGCAATGGCTACCATTCCCGAAGGTTTCATCATTCCCGATTTCGGCACCACCCCTCCTGCTGTGGGCGATGGCACCGCTTCTGCCGCCTGCGCGAGCGCGGGTGCGGGTGCATCGAGTGAGTTTTCCGGTCCGCGCAAGATATCGTTCATCTGCTCCAAGGGCAATCTGGACATGGCCTACCCAGGACTCATCATGGCCAATGCCGCCCTGGGCGAAGGGGTGCAGGTGAACATCTTCTTCACCTTCTGGGGCTTAGACATCATCCACAAGAAGCTCAACAAGAAGTTGCGCTTCACCTTTGCGGGCAACACCGCCATGCACATGCCAGAACTGGGCTACGTGCGCCCCGGCCTGGAGAACGTGTCGTTCCCGCAGGCGATGGCGAACCTGCCCGGTATGACGCGCTTCGGCACGAGCTACATGAAAAAGGCCATGGCCGAGCTGGGCATCCCGCCTGTCGACGAGATGGTCGACCTGCTCGAAGCCGCTGGCGCCAACATGTACGCCTGCAAGCTGACGGTTGACATGATGCGCCTGATCGAGGCCGACCTGAAGGGCATCAAGGGCGTCATCAGCGCCACGGACTTCATAGAGCTCTCCGAGGGCGGCCAAATCGTGTTCATCTAAGCGCGAAGCGTGCCTTGGAATCTGGGACGGGATCGGGCGCCTCGTCCTAAATTGAGACGGGGAAGTTGTCTCGTGCAGCCCGCTATTTCAGCAACGGCATCTTGCAGTTTTGGCAGGTGTCGTGCGTAACGTCTTGCCGCTGCCCGCAGAAGGGGCAGGGTACGTAGGCGTCGCGGGTCTTGTCGAACTTCTCGAAGGGGAAGTTGAGCTTGGGATGGTAGCGCACCCGGTCGCCGACTTCGAAGTAGTCGTAGACGGGGTGGAGCAGGTGCTCCTTGTGCTTGTGCTTCTTGCCTTCATCGGTCCGCATTTCGGTTATGTAGATGTGTTCGCTGGTGTCGTTTTTACTGTCATACTTCTCCTCGACGTATTTCTTCACGACTTCGCCGTCCCAGGTCTTTCCCAGCGAACGCTTGAGCGCGCTCCAGATGACGTAGACAAGCGCGATGGCCTCCACGATGATGCCTGGGATGATCAGGTCCGCCAGCTCGACCTTGGAGAAGAAGGAGACCACGAGCATCAAAAGCGGCGCGAGCAGCACGGCCGTCAGCACGCTGGTGATGGCGAACACCTTGCCCGACGAGCCCATGGCCGCCCGGAATTCGGGAGTGTCGATGCGCGTGGAAAAACCAGGTTGGACGGGGGAGCCGCCGTAATCGTTTGTGCCCATGGTGCCGTCCTCTCTTCTCGCGATTGGATGCATGCCCATTGTATCCGCGTTTTCGCTGCGCGGGCTTCACGTGAGCCTGTTCGCCTGTTTATCGGTGTGCTCGGCATGCATGGCAGGACATGGCAGGGGCTTCGTTGTCGTTCCCACCCTTCATAATGCGGCAGCATTCATTCTGCGCTATTCGCTACGTTTGCGATTTTCTGCCAATTTCAGGGCGATGATCACCTTTGTGGCAAAAAGTTTGAGTTACGGACGATTTCTGCCGGTCCTTTCATTTATTGCATATAAGATAACCCGTTTTATCAGGCGTTTTGCATTTCGATATTGTATTGTTCTGAAAAGCTATGGCAGAAATCGTCCGCAAATCGAAATTATTGCCACCATGAGGCTATAATTGACGCCTATATCCATCCGACTACAACGACGGAGGCCTTCCGAGCATGTATCTTTCGCACGAAACTGCGCTTGCTTATTGGCGCTATCATTTCCCGCCCGATTCCGTCTTGGATTCAGCAGTTCTCAAACGCCGCGCACCGGGGAGCCCGCCCCGCAAAGTAGATGTGTTGGCATCGGTTCCAGAGGAATTTGTGATTCCAGGACGCCCAGTCGACGTGTTGGTTTTCGATGATAAGATTCGCCGACGCTCTGACAGCATAGCCTGTCATATTTGGCAAACGCCTCTTCCTAAAAAAGCATTCTTCAAAACAAGGGGAGTGTATGTGTCGTCCCCCGAGTTTACGTTTCTGCAGATGGCTTCGAAGTTGTCGATCGAACAGCTTATTGCGTTTGGCTGCGAGCTGTGCGGGTCATACCGTCTTCTGCCGAAGGATGCGAGGGGGACACTCGTTCTTGACGATACGCTCTCACGCTTGAATCCACTTACAACCACAAGTGCGATAGAAGCGTTCTTGAAGGGCGCGAAAAGAGCACGTGGCAGGGGAAAGGCAATGCGGGCGATTAAGTACGTTGCCAACGGCTCGCGCTCTCCTATGGAGACAATGGTCTACATGCTGCTATGCCTTCCTGTAGTACTGGGCGGGTATGGGCTGCCGAAACCCGAGATGAATGCGTCGATTCAGCTTGACGAGGCCGCACGTGTTGTTGCCCATAGGAGTCATTGCGAAGGCGACTTGTGCTGGTCAGATGCACAACTCGACATTGAATACCATGGCGATGTGCACGTTGGTGCAACGCAGATGAAAAGCGATGTTGGACGCGAGCTGGGCATCGAGCACATGGGATGGCGCGTTATAACAATCACAAGCCCGCAAGTATTCGACCCCAACCAGTTCGAAGTTATAGCAAAAGAGGCTGCTGCGCGAATTGGAAAACGGCTACGCAAGAATGCGTTTGATGCGGTTTATCAGCGCAATGCACTACGGCACGAGCTAGCCCAATGGATGTACCAGACAAATGCGGGCTAGGCAGAGAATCGGGTCTTAGGTGGAGAAGTACTTCGACATAAACGAACAGGGCGCGAGCGTGCGCTGCAAGCTGTACTGCACAGACACGCGCTCGATCGAGCGCGTGATTGTGTGCTGCCATGGGTTCGGCGGGAACAAAGACTCCCGGGGAATCCAGACCTTCGCCCAGCGCGCGGTGCCGAAGCGGAAAGGGACGGCTGTGGTCGCCTTCGACTGGCCATGCCATGGCGAAGACGGGCGGAAGAACCTGCTGCTGGAAGACTGCGACCTGTACCTGGGCATCGTGCGCGACTACGTGCGCGAGACCTGGGGCGTCGAAGACCCGTGCGCCTACGGAACGAGCTTCGGCGGCTACCTGCTGTTGAAGTATCTCTCGGAGCATCAAAGCCCGTTTCGCAAAGTGGCGCTGCGCTGCCCGGCAATCGACATGTACGACGCCCTCATGGGCATCATCGACGAAGACAAGCGGGCGAAGCTCGACGCGGGCAAGACCGTGCTCGTCGGCTTCGAACGCGACGTGAAGGTGAGCAAGCTCTTTCTCGACGGGCTGCGCGCGGCCGACCTGCGGCAACGTTCGTTCTTCGACTATGCAGACGACGTGATGGTCGTCCATGGGACGGCCGACGAGATCGTCGACTATGCGGCGTCGATCACGTTTTGCGACGACAATGTTATCCCGCTCGTGGCGGTCGAAGGCGCCGACCACATCTTCCACGACCCCGAGAAAATGGCTGTCGCCATCGCGCGGATCATCGACTTCTTCGAGCGGTGATGTGACAGCAGAACGCAGATTCTGTCACATTCCAGGTTTGGGGGGTCCAGGCATTTTCCTGCGCCCCCGAATGTGACAGAATCTGCGTTCTGCTGTCA
>CAMORQ010000147.1 GCA_946623915.1 uncultured Coriobacteriaceae bacterium
AAAGGAGAACTCCCTGAGAAATCGCTTGACAGGACTATAGGAACACCCCCCAGGGAGCCGGGGGCGAGGCTGACCTACGAGGACCGGGTGATCATCTACACGATGCGGCGCGACGGGCGCACGCACGCCGACATAGCGGCGGCGGTGGGCTGCTCGCGCCCGACGGTGTCCAGGGAGCTCGCCCGCCTCGGCGGCGCCCCCTACGACCCCAGGCTCGCCCAGCGCGACGCCGAGGGGAGGGCCCGGCGGCCCAAGCGGCGCAAGCTCGACGCGAACCGCGCGCTGCGCGCCTACGTGCTCCTCGGCCTGGTGCTACACTGGTCGCCCGCGCAGATATCCAGGCGCGTCCGGGAGGACTTCCCCGGGGACGAGGGGATGAGGGTGAGCCACGAGACCATCTACCAGGCCCTCTACCTGCAGGGCAGGGGCCAGCTCAAGCACGAGCTGGGGGTCTGCCTCGCGCTCAGGAGCGGCCGTCGCGGCCGCAAGCCGCGCTCCAAGCTGCCGCCAAGGCCCGGGAGGCCCTGGGTCGAGGGCCGCGGGGTGTCCCTGCGCCCGCCCGAGGCCGCGGACAGGGCCGTGCCCGGGCACTGGGAGGGCGACCTGGTGGTCGGCGGGGACATGGCCAGCTGCCTGATCACCCTGGTGGAGCGCCGCTCGCGCTTCCTGCTCATGTCGAGGCTCGACGCCCACGACTCGCGGACCGTCGAGGAGAGGCTCGTCGAGATGGTCTCCTCGATCCCCTCCGAGCTCCGCAGGACGCTGACGTGGGACCAGGGGTCCGAGATGGCCAGGGGCGCCGACTTCGAGCTGGCCTCCGGCTTCAAGGTCTACTTCTGCGACCCGCACTCGCCCTGGGAGCGCCCGACCAACGAGAACACCAACGGCCTGATCCGCGAGTTCTTCCCCAAGGGCACGAGGTTCTCCGAGGTGACCGACGAGGAGGTCGAGCGGGCGCAGTGGCTGCTGAACAACAGGCCGCGGAATGTGCTGGGCTGGAAATTCCCGGCAGAGGTCATGCAAGAGGTATTGGCGGAAGGTGCAATGATCGCCTGAACCCGCCCCAGGACTAATGTTCCACTGTTCCATCACGCGGGGTAAATGAGGTACTGTTACTGATTGTCGTGGTATTATCACTCAGGGAAGGTACTGCAAGAACCGGCTGAATCGGTTCTTGCATGACACAAGGAGGGGCACCATGCCCGAGATTACACGACGCAAGTTTATCGGTGCGGCGGCAACGGCTGCCATGACTGCGGCGCTTGCCGGTTGCTCTTCCCCTTCGCAAGATGCCTCGAGCAGCTCGGAGTCGGCTTCAACTTCCACTTCCACTTCCGCTTCAACTTCGGCTTCCGCTTCCGCTTCCACTTCCACTTCAACTTCGGCTTCGGCTTCGGCTTCAGCATCCTCCACTTCTGCAGCGTCAAGCGGCGCTGCCGACGGCCCCATGACACTCGTTATCCTGCGGCACGGAGAAAGCGAGTGGAACAAAGACAACCTCTTCACTGGATGGACCGACGTCGACTTGTCCGAAACCGGCCGCGCCGAAGCCGTCGAGAGCGGACGTGCGCTTGCCGCAGAGGGCCTCGATTTCGACCTCTGCTACACAAGCTATCTGAAACGGGCTATTCACACACTCAATATCGTCCTCGACGAAATCGACCGCGCTTGGCTTCCCGTCGTCAAAGCCTGGCAGCTCAACGAGCGCCATTACGGTGCGCTGCAGGGTTTGAACAAATCCGAGACCGCCGAGAAATATGGCGAAGACCAGGTAAAGATTTGGCGCCGCAACTACGACACGCGGCCCCCTGCGCTTGAAGAAGGCGACGAGCGCGATGCGCACCTGCAGCCTGCGTACCGCGACTTGGATCCTGCGGACGTGCCCATGTGCGAGTGCCTGGAAGACACTGTGGCGCGTGCCTGGCCCTACTTCGAAAGCGAGATTCTGCCCAACATGAGGGCGGGTAAACGGGTGCTTATCGCAGCGCATGGCAACTCGCTGCGCTCGCTTGTCATGCAGCTCGAAAAACTGAGCGAAGAAGAGGTCGTAGAGCTCAATATTCCCACGGGGATACCGCTCGTCTACCAGTTCGACCAGGATATGAACGTGCTCGAGAAGCGCTACATCGGCGATCCTGCCCTCATCGAGGAAAAGGTCGACCAGGTTGCCAACCAGGGCAAAGCAAAGTAGCGCGCCATATCGTCCACTGGCTCTTCGCATGGGTGATGGCCGCGACAACATAGATGGATTGGGCCTGCTGCGCATCACGGCTTATCGTCGCAACGACGAAAAGCGCCCGTCCTTTTCGTCGTCTGGATCACCACTTACGTACGACATATTGCTTGGACGTGTTATCTTGTAAAGCCTGAAACTCGAATTCGACTGATGGGACGCCGCGGGATGAGCATGCTGTTCGCAGAAGCTTTCAAAAAACTGAGGACCGAAAAAGGGTTCTCGCAGAAAGAGCTCGCGAAGGAGCTCTTCGTTGCCCAGTCTACCGTCGCACGGTGGGAAAACGGCAGCCGCCTGCCGGACGCCGAGATGATATTCCAGCTTGCCCATCATCTTGGCGTAGACGCAGGCATGCTGCTAAGCACCGCGGCGGAAGGCAGCGAACCGCCCACCGTCATTATGGTAGAGGACAGGGAACTCATCCTAACCGGGGGCCTGGCCGTCTTGAAGGAAGTCATGCCCAGCGCCACAATCATGGGTTTCGAATGGCCCAACGATGCAATCGAATATGCGAAGAAGAACTGGGTTTCGCTCGCCTTCCTAGACATCGAGCTCGGCGGAGAAAGCGGGTTGGATCTATGCCATGCGCTGCTCGACATAAACCAATCCACAAACGTGGTGTTCCTGACCGCCTTCGCCGATTACGCCCTTAGAGCCTGGGACACAGGCGCGAGCGGGTTCATGGTCAAGCCGATCACGCCAGACGGTGTCCGTACGCAACTCGCGAACCTTCGGCATCCGTTCTCACCAGGAGGTCCAGTGCAATGAGCGAAGGCTGGCTTGCGACCCTAGTGACCTCCCTAATAAGTGTGATGTTCCTGTTAGGCGTGGTTGGGTTCGTGCTGGCCACCATCATGCCTAGCATGGACCGGTGGAACAAACGTTTCTTCATGGTCTTCTTCGCCATAGTCGTGTTGGGAGTGGGCGTATCCTGCGTCGAAATAGCTGCCATCGGCGAACCTGCCGCTTACGCAGCGGTAAAGATAACGGCTTTCCTGAATTCGTTGCTCCCATCTCTTGTCGTGGTTATGTCGACAGTATTATTGCTGCACAGCTGCAACGAACCCTACCGCACGAGCGTCCACCTGCGTGTCGTGTTCGCTTTCTGGGCCGTGTTTTTCGCATTGCTGGTAATCGCGCAGTTCACGACCGCCTTCTACTATTTCACGCCTGACGGCCAGCTCCACTATGGCCCTTGGTTCACCTTGTTGCTCCTTCCCTTGGTTGCGATTCTGGTCCTGAATCTGATAGGCGTCATCCGCAGGCGAGACAAGCTGTCCGACAAACGCTTTTACGCTTTCATTGCCTTTTTCGCGCCGCTTGCAACTGCCATGCTTGTCCATGCATGCTTTGGATTTTATGCGATCGTCTCCGTGGCTTTGACCACATCGGCGCTTTCCATGTTCGCCATCATCGTGCTCGACCAAATCGAACAGTACATGCGCTTGCAGCAAGAGGCCGCGAATCAACGCGCCCGCATCGCGATGCTGCAGATGCGGCCCCATTTCATCCACAACGCCATGACGAGCATCTACCACCTCTGTGACCAGGACCCCAAGGCCGCCCAGCAGGTTACGATGGATTTCAACACCTACTTGCGCAAGAACTTCAAAGCCATCGTCAGCGATGATCCGATTCCCTTTTCGGAGGAGCTAGAGCACACACACGCGTACCTTGCCGTGGAACAAGCGCAGTTCGCAAGCAAGCTCGCCATCGAATACGACACTCCGCATACCCATTTCCACATGCCGCCTCTGACGCTGCAGCCCCTTGCCGAGAACTCCGTCAAACACGGCATGAGCCCCCAAACCGTCCCGCTGCACATTACCATCCGGACACGGAAGACAGAGTCTGGCAGCGAGGTGATCGTAGAGGACAACGGACCCGGCTTCGACCCCGCCGTCGCCGCCGACCCGCATACCACTTTGGCGAACATCCGACACCGCCTTGCGGTGATGTGCAATGGCACGTTGGAAATAGCCCCCCGCGAAGGTGGCGGAACCATAGTGAAGGTGACGATACCCCAACGCCACCAGTAAGGGATGATACATCGGACGAGAAGGAGCTGGTACTTTTGGCGCTGGAGTGCTAAAAGCGCCCAAGAAAGCCTCTTCAACAGCATTCGCTGTTGTTTGAACGATTGGGGTTGACTGGCGTCCGCAGCGGCCAAACATCGTTTCCGCGCAGCCGGATCCTTGGCAACTTACAACCTGCCCGCCATGTACTCCACGATTTTTGCGCAGTTCGCGGCCGCCTCCGCTTTGAATGTCTCAAACTCCATGCTCTGCGATCCGTCCGACTTGTCCGAAATCGCACGAATCACCACAAAGGGGGTGTTGTTCAGATAGCATGCCTGTGCAATCGCCGCACCCTCCATCTCGCAGCACATGCCGCCGAAGTTCGATGTAATTGCCTGCTTCTGCTCTTTGGTGGAAACAAACTGGTCTCCGGAACACACCCTGCCTTCATACGCATGAACATCCGGCACAGCTTCGCCCGCCGCCTCTATCGCCACGGCGCGCATTTCCTCATCCGCTGGAAAGGCGTAAAGCCCTGTGTAGGGGATCTCCCCTTTCTGGAAACCAATGGGTTCCACATCGAAGTCGTGCTGTACTGCGTCGACCGACACAACGATATCCCCGATATCAAGCTGGTTGTCCAGAGACCCCGCAACGCCCGTGTTAACAACCTTCGTGCACCCGAAATCGTTGATCAGGGTATGCGCGCAAATCCCCGCGCTGACCTTGCCCATGCCGCACTGGACGATGACGACTTTGTTGCCCCCGAGCTCCCCTTCGCAAAATTCCATTTCTGCAATCGTTGTCGTCTTGGTGATCTTCGCCGCCTCTTTCAGCGTTGCCACCTCTTCGTCCATCGCGCCGATGATGCCAATCGCCGTTCCCTGCGCCATAGTCGTCCCCTGCCCGCATCCAGCCAGAAAGATGCCCATCAGGATCGCCAGGGCCACGAATACTACCAAAGCTTTCTTCTTCACACTTTGTCCTCTGCTGTCAAATACGACTGGCATGAAAGCACGTGCCCTCCGCCTTTTACTACCCTAATCATAGCGGATAACCGCATGTTTCTGGACGAACGCTGCTGGACGCATCTGCACATGCGGACCGTTGAGGTTTGCATTGCCTACGACGCCAGGCAAATTGTCACCTTCCGTTGCCCCAATCGCGTTGCAAGCGTTGCAATAGGTGCTCCAGACCGCCATCACCCCTAATGCAGGCGTGGCGGGGCGCAGGCGACGGCGCCCCGCCACGCGGAACACTAGCACAGGGCCAACGCTCCGCGCTCTACTCCTCCGCCAGGGAGATGCCTTCGCTGGTGACGGTGCGGCCGTGGGTGGTGGTCACGCGGACCGAC
>CAMORQ010000148.1 GCA_946623915.1 uncultured Coriobacteriaceae bacterium
GCGCAGCGCGTCTGCGGGACGGGCGTCGCGCGAAAGATCGAACACGCAGATGCCCGACACGCCGTACGTGCGAAACAGCAGCTCGCCCACCTCGCTGCGCACCAACGCCAATTCGTTTTCGGGAAGGTCTTCCCGGTGCCTAAACAGCATCGCCGAGCACCGCACGCGTATGTTGTCCAGCTCTCTGACGACAGCGGCATCCGCGTCAGAAACGCGCAAGGGCCCCAACACCGGTTGCACGGGAATCGCATCGAGTCCGCATGCATTCAGGCTGCCCACCGCTGCGCCGCCGCACGCGACCACGACCGCACGCGAGCGCCAAAACACCCCGTCGCGCGTGCGCAGGGTGAACAATCCGCCCGCCTCGCGCGGCGCCTCGATGATGTCCACAGGATTGCCGCATGCCTCCACAACGCCCAAGCGGGCAACTTCAGTTCGGAGCAAATCGAGCACAATCGAGGCTTTGTTGGCCAACGGATAGCGGCGCCCGTCGCTTTCCTGGCGCCACTCGAGACCCAGCTCTTCGAAGAAGTCGAGCACGGGATCGGGATATGTTGCGAGCGGATCCTGCGGCCGACTTGCAGCAAGCGCGTCAAGCGCAGCACGCACGAAGCCGGCATTGCGGTAATCGTGAAGCGCCCGCCCATCGGCAACATGCTCGTTGGAGAAATTGCAGCGTCCGTTACCCGTTTTCAGAATCGAGCGACCCACCCGGTCTGCCGCTTCGAGCACGACAACGCTCGGTTGGGCGCCTTTGCGCGCGTCGGGCTTGCCCTTGTCGGGCATGCGCTCGCCAAGCTCCGCGGGCGAAGCGTCGCGCAGGTCGGCCTTCGCGGGCGAAGCGTCGCGCAGGTTCCGAGCCGCCGCAATGGCCGCAACAAGACCGGCGGCTCCCCCGCCGACAACCGCGATGTCGCACGTAGTGTTCATGGCTCCAATCATACCGCAAGGACGGCCGGCACCAGACGATAGCAAGCTTTCGTGAACAGGGGACGGGTTTTTCGTTCAGGTCCAGAGTGAACAGGGGACGAATGAACAGGGGACGGGTTTTTCGTTCAGGTCCATATACCATTTTGCTCAGAGGAGTTGACCTGGACCGGACCTGAACGAAAAACCCGTCCCCTGTTCATTCGTCCCCTGTTCATTCTGGACCTGAACGAAAAACCCGTCCCCTGTTCATTCGTCCTGGACCTGAACGGAAAACCCGTCCCCTGTTCATTCGCCTGGCGTCCCCTGTTCATTCCCCTGTTCATTCTGGCGCGACTCGTGGTGGAGTCGTGGAGCCATGTGGAGAGGATGGGCAAGGGGCTTGCACACGCGCGTGTTTTTGCTACAATGGCAAGGCTGCTGTGCAGCGGACAACGTCCCCATAGTCTAGAGGTTAGGACGCGGCCCTTTCAAGGCTGAGACACGAGTTCGATTCTCGTTGGGGGCACCACATTTCACACGCCCGTTTAGCTAAACGGGCGTTTTTAGCATACGAGGGTGCATGCGTAAACTTCTTCGACAGTTCGGTCGCTTTGCCATAGTGGGCAGCATCGCCTTCCTCATTGACTTTGTCATCCTGCTTACGTTTACCGAAGTGTTCAAAGTCGACTATCTGCTTTCTGCGACCATTGGGTTCACCACGTCGATCGTCTTCTGTTACTTCGCTTCCATGAAGTACGTGTTCCGGCATAAGGATGGCCTAAGCCGCCGCCGGGAATTCGTCGTGTTCGTGGTACTTTCGGCTATCGGTCTGCTGCTCAACGACGGACTGATGTACCTGGGAGTTACGTATGCTGGCGTCGATTACCGCCTGATGAAGCTGCTGGCTACGATGGCGGTAACGCTGTACAACTTCAACACGCGCCGCAAGTTCTTGGATGCGGGCGCTGCCGAAGAGGATGCGTTCATATGATGGTCGCTCACTCTGAATCAGGGATGCCGGCACAGGCGTCGATGGCGTCCGAGCGAGGGCGTCATGCTCGCGCGGCAGGCGCGCAATCGCAGGGTGCGCAGCTCCGGGGTGCATCGCCGGATGGCGTTGGCCGTCACGGTGGCCACTCGGTTGCCGCGCGGTTTCGCCCTCGTCCCGGCTTTCTGGTGCTAGCGGCGCTTTACGCCCTGGCAATGGTGGTGGGGCGCAGGTTTGCGGTGGCCGAAGCTGCCGACGAATCGTACTGGCTGGCCGCGCTGCAGTTTCTGGGGTGGTTCGTCTTGCTCGCGGTGGCGGTGCATCTAGCGGGGGCGGTCGTGCATTGGTTGGCAGGCCGCAGGCGTGAAACCGTATCCGGCGCGACGAGTTCGCTCGCCCTGCGGGCCTATGCGTTCGTCTTCGAACGCCATCCCGTTCTGGTGCCGTTTGTTGTGCTGCTTGTCTGCTGGCTTCCCTACGTGGTCATCTTGTATCCGGGCACGGTCGACCCGTTCGACAATCTCGACCAGTTCTGCCAGATGCGCGGGGTGGTGTTCCGCACATCCACCTGGCAGGACCCTATCGATCCCAACGTCCTGCTGAACAACAACAACCCGGCGTTCCACACCGTCCTGCTGAACGCTTTCGTGTTCGCCGGCGAGGCGATCGGTTCGCAGAACATCGGGTTCTTCGCGTTCACTGGCATGCAGGTGTGCTTGATGGCGCTGGCGCTGGCGCTGGCAGTGTCGCTGCAGGAAGATTTCGGCAACACGCGCCCCTTCACGGTGGGGCTGCTGCTGTTTTTCAGCTTGAACCCGCTGTTTCCCATCTGGTCGATGTGCGCAACGAAGGACGTGCTGTTCACCATCGTCACGCTGCATTACGTCATCTTGGCAGTGCGTGTCATTCGGCATCCGGATGAATACGGGCGCGGGCGGTGGCTTGCGCTGTTCTTCGTGCTCGCGTTGCTCATGATGCTTGTGCGCAACAACGGTCTGTTCGCCGTCGCGTTCAGCATCCCTGCATATGCTCTCGTGAAACATGTTGGGACGCGCCGGGTCGCTGCGGTGCTCGCTGCGGCGCTGGCAGCGTACTTCGTCTATTTGTACGTGGTGCTGCCCGCTGCGTATGTAACGCCAGGCAATGTGCGCGAAACGCTTGCGGTGCCGTTCCAGCAGACGGCTCGATACCTGGTCTACCACGGCGACGACGTGACGCCGGACGAACGTGCCGCCATCGATGCGGTGCTCGACTATGATGCGATCGCTGAGCGCTACAACCCCAACAAAGTAGATGCGGTGAAGGAAACGGCGAACAAGTATGCGACTCGCGACGATTTGGCGAACTACCTGTCCGCTTGGGCGAGCATGGGCGTGCGCCATCCCGTGACGTATGTTTCCGCAACCGCGGCAAACACGTACCGGTATTTCTATCCAGGCGAAGACTCCAGCTGGATCTGGGTGCATTTCGGCTGGTACGGAGAGGAAAACATCGTCGACAAGTACCACGAGGCGGGCGTCGACATCCATCAAAACGATATGTTCTGGGACACGCGTTCGTCGATGCGCGAAGTTTACCTGGGCTACAGTCATTCACCTTGGGGGTTGCTGACGAACATGGCGCTCATGGCGTGGGGGATCTTGTTCATGTGCGTTGTGGTGGCTGGCACGCGATCATGGCGTCCCCTCATTCCGTTTTTGCCCTATCTTACCTTGATGCTCGTGTGCATGATGTGTCCCGAAAACGGCAATTCACGTTACACGCTGCCCTATGTGCTGGCCGTGGCGTTCTTGTTCAGCTATACGGTCGCATGCGTGCGTTCGTGGCGCGCCGACGATTCGCTTGAAGATGCTCCTGCGGGCGCTTCTGCCGAAGGCGAAGGGATCGGGTCCGCATCTTCGGCAGGCGTCGCGGTCACCGCTTCGCGGCAAGCGAAAGATGCCGGGTCGGCAAGTGCCTCTGACCCAGGGGTTGGCGATGGCACACCGGAGGTAACTTCAGAATTACGCACGGGAGGTGCGCGATGAAGGTCGCCGCGGTGGTGGTTACGTACAATCGGCGTGCATTGCTTGTGCGTTGCATCGAACGGCTGCGTGCCCAGAAGCTGCCTGTGGGCGTGTCGCTTGATGTGCTGGTCGTGGACAACGCGAGTACCGACGACACCATGTACGCGCTCGTACCGTTTATCGAAGATGGCGCCGTGCTCTACTACAATACGGGTTCCAACTTGGGGGGTGCAGGCGGGTTTGCGTTCGGTATGCGCCAGGCGGCGTCGTCTGCTGCAGGCTACGACTGCCTCTGGATCATGGACGACGACTGCTTGCCCGACGCCGATGCGCTCGATGCGCTCGTGCAGGCGGCGCGAAACCTGGAAGGGCAGTGGGGCTTCCTTTCCAGTGTGGTGCGATGGAAAGACGGTAGCCCCTGCGAGATGAACATTCAGCGCCACCCCCTGTTCAGCAGCATCGACGATTTCGGTGCAGCACTGCAACCTTGCACGCTTGCTTCGTTCGTGTCCTTGTTCGTTCCTGCTGCTGTGGTGCGCGAAGTGGGCCTTCCTCATGCGGAGTTTTTCATCTGGTCCGACGATTGGGAGTTCACGCGGCGCGTTTCGCGCAAGTATCCCTGCTACGTTGTGGGGGAGAGCCGCGTGCTGCATGCTTCGGCCACGAACAATCCGGGCAACATCTACACCGACCCACCTGAGCGTCTGGACCGCTACGCCTACATTTACCGCAACGACGTCGTACTTTACCGTGAAGAGGGATTGCGCGGCGTGGCTTTCGTGTGGGTCCGTGCGGCGTACCACACCCTGCGCGTGCTGCTGTCCGATATGGGTGAAAAGCGCCGCCGAATCGGGTTGATTTGGCGAGGAACGCGTGATGGTTTCTCGTTTCGCCCCGAAATCGAGTATCCTGAATAGAACATGCTTTTCAAACTTGCCAACATAGTCCTGTCCGCTGACGATTTCCTGGTCGGAAACGAGGATCTGGTCATGCGACTGGGCGGTTCGCGGGATGTGTTGTTGCGTGCGCTCAAGGAGCCGCCGCTGAACAAGCTTTCTGCAGAAGAGAGGCGTGCGCATGTGCAGCGGCAACGTTTGCGCGCAAGCGGCGAAGTTTCCGCTTCTGCTGCCGGCGAAGGCGCACCTGCGTCTTCCTGCTTCTACGATGACGAGCAGGGTGTCTTGGAGTTTTCCGGCACGGTTGATTTTCTAACCTATTTCAATGCGTTGCCGATGGCTAAGTGGCTTCAGTATGCATCGCTGGACAACGTCGTGCTTCACCTGGAGCTTTCGGGCAGCGATTGCGACATCGTGTTGCAGCGTGTGTATGCGCCTGCGTATGCGGCAGGCAAGCCGCATGCCGAATGGCGGGAACCCATCAACTTCTATGAGCAAGATGGTTGGCAATCGTTCGACATCCCCGTGGATTTAGACAACGCGGTCCTCGTGGGGCTTTTCCTGGCAAGCGCCGGCACGACTCGTATGCGCAACGCCTATTTCGCCACGGACGTGGATGAAGACCGCATCCGTCCTGTGCGTATCGCGCTTTCCACGACGACGTTCAACAACGAGGACTACATTCTTCCCAACATCGACCTAGTGCGCACGCACATTCTGGAAAGCGACGAGGCGTTTGCGGATGCGTTCCACCTGTTCGTGGTCGACAACGGTCGTACGCTCGAGGCCGACGCGCTTTCC
>CAMORQ010000149.1 GCA_946623915.1 uncultured Coriobacteriaceae bacterium
CATGCCGATACCTCTCGCAAGCTTCGCCTTCATAGAAGTTTTCCTTTCACCCCTTCCTTGCCCATCGCGCATTGTATCCGTTCTTGCGTGCTGCAGCTAGAGCGCGCATCGCGCGGACACGCTGCGGCAGCACATTGCGGTTGGCAGCGCAAACAACGACGAAGTGCCCCGTGCGCAAAGCTGCACGGCGTGCTGCCATGCACAGCATATCGCGAACGTGGCTTTTGTCGGCAAGCAACTTGGGGGCAGTGCGCAGCCAGCAGGTATCGAACCGAACCGAACCGCCTTGGTTTTACGCCGGCTTGCGCAACGATTGATGCTGCGACGCCTCGTAGAGTCCCGCCGCCAACGCGCGCGCCACCTTGTCTTTACGCGGGAGGTAGTAGTTCACGTCCCGCGCATTGTCCATGAAGCACACTTCGGCGAGAACCGCAGGGATGCTGCCGTTGACGCACGTGATGTCGTTGCGGTACGACGTGCGGCGCCCCGGCAGTCCGGGCAGGGACCCGTACAGGTGCTTCTGCATGATACTGTTGAACGTAAGCGAAGCGGGATGACGACCGTCGACTCCAACCATAGTCATGGGTCCGGATCCGCCACCGGCATCGAAATGGATGGAGAAGATGACCGAGCACCCCAGTTCGACTGCCTTGGGCAGACGATTCCAGTAAGCCAGCCGGTAAGGCCTGCCATCGATGATGTCCAATCCGTACAGTTCGCGGCAGTACTTCAACACCAAATCTGATAAATCGGAGCAGAAATCGGCCTCACGGTAGCCATTACCCCGCGCACCGGTATCGAACCCGCCGTTGCCGTAGCTGTTCCAACCATGCCCCGAATTCAAGTACACGCGGAAGTAGTCTGCCGTAGTAGGCAGCAGGACCCAACGCTGGGTATCGCCCGAATTCGCCGTGCGCAAGGAGAGCTTCTTGCTCGCGCCGTCGAGCGACTTACCCGCATAATTCGAGCGGAAGGTAAACGTAGCACTGCCCAGGTCGAATGCCACCTGCCAGCGCTGGTTGGCCGAACGCGCAGTCTGCCATTGCTGCAACTTGCTTTTCGAAACGGTGTCGATGTCGAGCGCCTTGTTTGAATTGGTGTTCACCACCGAATAGCCGCCTCCGTTGCTTTTCAGACGGAACTTCTGGGCGGGCGTGCCGTTGGAGGCGTAGGTCTGCATGGCAGCGCCGTTTTTAGTCGATGCGGCCGTAACGTCGAGAACCTGGCCAGTGGACAGGTTGCGCACGACAAACGCCGATACCCGCAGCAGGGCGTCGACCCCTTCCTGCTTCATGCGAAACTTCTGAGCCGCGGTGTTGTTACGAGCGTAGAGCTGCGTGTTCGTTCCCGCTTTCTTGCCATTGGCAGCCATGTCGAGGACGAACGTCGGGTCGATTTTGGATGTCCACACCACACCACCAGTAACCAATACCGGTTTCCAAAGCTGGCTGTCGCTTTTGTTCATCGCGCCCTGGCAGATGTTGGCTCCATTCGCAGCACTGGGCCCGCTGACGCTAAGCGCCATGCGCGAATTCAGGTTGCGGATGGTGTAGTACCCCGTCGAACCGACCTGGCAAACGACCCAGCTCTGATTCCACGAAGTATAGGACCGTCGCGCCGACTGCACGTTGGCGCCCGCACTTCGAGCGCCTTTTGCGACATCCAGGGCGAACTTAGAGCTGTTGGCCGTAACAAAGTGGTATATGCCGTCGGGAAGCCAATTGTCCACACGGACGGCCTTCCATTTCTGGGCGGGTGTGCCGTTGGGCGCGTAAACCTGGACGTTGGCTCCGTTGCGCGTGGAGGCAGCGGCCACATCAAGCGCTTTCCCGCTTTTAGCGGAGCGCAGCACAAGCGTGCCATCGGCGTTCTTTTCAACCGACCACTTTTGGGCGAGCGTAGCGTTCCAAGGGTAAACCTGCACGTTGCCGCCGTTGCGGACAGAGCCCGCCTGCACGTCCAGGACCAAACCAGAATTAGCTGACACAACCGTGTAATAGCCGGTCTTCCTATCGTAACGCAAGGAAAAATACTGGGCAGGCGTACCGTTGGAGGCGTATTGCTGCACATTGGAGGAAGCATCGACGCTGCCCGCCACGACATCGAGCGTTTTGCCCGACGCGAGTGACTGCAGACGGTAGATGCCGTTTTCCACCGCGGCCGACACACCGCGCAACGACCACACCTGGGCCAGCGTGCCGTTGGCTTCGTAGAGCTGGACGCGCGCGCCGTCCTTAGACGATGCCGCCGCCACGTCGAGCGCGTAGTCGTCGGAGAGCGCAGACACGATTCTGTATCCGCCGTCGACCGCCACAAGCTTCCATCGCTGAGCAGGCGTGCCGTTCCATTCGTAGAGCTGCACGACGGCGTTGTTCTTCACCTTGCCCGCCGCCACGTCGAGCACCTTGCCTGAAGCGACGCTGACGATGCGGTAATAGCCTGAACCAAGCGCTTCGAAGCGCCATCTTTGCGCGGGTGTGGTGTTGTCGCCGTAGATCTGGACACGCGCACCGTTGGCCGAAGAGCCAGCGGCGACATCGAGGCGTGCCGACGACCGCACAGCCGGAACCAATCCGTAAATGCCCGCCTTCACGGTGCTTGCAGTGCTCGATGCCGGCGCACTTGTCGAAGGTACCGTCGCCCCCGGCCCCTGCCCTAACGACAAGAGAGGCATGGTTTCGTCTGCAAAAGCAGCGCTGGGGGCGAAAACCCCCAGCACCAGCAGAACGACTAGCGAAAGGAGATTGCGTTTCATATCCACCTCTGCATTCGTTCTATGCGGACCACTTCAACCCAAAACCGCTTAAGCTTGGTTGCGCAGCCCCACTTCGTTTACGATTCCGCCTACAGGAAGCGGTATTTCACCTGACGCACACCCCATGCGCTCGTGGAATTGAACCCGAGAGCCTTGAACACGCCAGGCTGCAAGTCCAGCGCACGGGCGCCATTGCCCAGGCCGCCGCAGTCGTTGACGATGGCACGCACGGTCTTGTTGTTGTACTGAATCTCAACCGTCCTGCCGTAATAGGCGCTCGGACCCCATGCGATGGGCACGGCAACGCCCATGGAGTTGTCGTCGACCACGTCGCCTGTCGCCGTGGTGTCGGGGTTCTTCGTGTACGGGTCGGTCGATCCGCCGTATGCGGTGGCGTACCCCGTCCTCCATCCGGTGCTGTTGGCCGAATAGGTTAGCCCCGTCCTCTCTATCATCCACAGCTGCTCGATGGCGCCGGCAAACGACGATGCGATGACCTTCGTGTTGTTGGCCGCCTTGCCGTCGAGCGAGAGGGCCTTAGACGTGTCAGCCGCCGATTTGATGGACACGGCACCGTCTTCGGCGACGTCCATGATCCACTGCTGCGATTTCGAGTTCGACGCCTTTTCCTGGGTAACCGAAGTGCCGTTCTTCTGAATGGCCTTGTTGCTGCCCGAGTTGGTTATGCGATAGCCGTTTTCGGAAACCAGCTTCAAGGTGAAGCGCTGCGCGATGGTGTTGTTAGCGCTGTAGACCTGCGGAGCCATGCCGCTTTCCTTGGACTGCCCGGGGATGTCGAGCACGTAGTCGTCTTCGGAGGCGCAGGCGATGGTGTAGGTGCCATCGGCGTAAGGAACCGTGGCCTTCAAAAGCCACTTCTGGGCGATCGTGCCATTGCCGCGATACACCTGCACGTTGGTGCCCGACGCGGTCTTGCCCGCCTGAAGGTCGAGCACGATGTTCGGGTCGCTCTTCAGCTGGAACACGATGCCGTTGTTGGCCAGGGCGGGCTTCCATTCCTCCTTGTCGAGCGACTGCACGACGTTGGAACCGCTTGACGTACCGACGGCGTCGACGTATTTGCCCGAACCGGTGTTCTGGATGGTGTAGTAGCCGTTGCCCGTGCTGCGCAGGTAGAAGCGCTGCCCGTTGTTGGAGTTCGACTTGGTCTGCACCTGCACGTTCGCCGACGTGTTGGAAGAAGCGTCCTTGATGGTCAGGACGACCTTGTGGTTTTTGCTACTATGGATGAAGTACGACCCGTCGGGCAGCCAGTTGGCGTTCGCCTTGATGTTCCACTTCTGGGCGGGCGTGCCGTTGGGGGCGTAGATCTGCACATTGGCGCCGTTGCGGGTGGACGCCGCCGCAACATCCAAGGCGTTGCCGCTCTTGGCGGACTTGATGGTAAAGGACCCATCGGAGCTCTTCTTCACGTCCCAATACTGCGCAAGCGTCTTGTTGGGCGTGTACTGCTGCACGTTCGCACCGCTGCGAACCGAGCCGCCAGCCACGTCGAGAGCTTTACCCGACCCGGCGTTGCGCAGCGTGTAGTATCCGTTGTTCTTGTCGTAGATGAACTCGTAGGTCTGGGCGAGCGTCCCGTTGGCGCTGTATTGCTGCACGTTGCCGCCGTTGGAAAGCGAGCCAGCCGCTATGTCGAGCGACTTGGACGATTTCGTGTTGGTGATCACGTAGAAGCCGTTGGACACTTCCTGGGTAATGGCGTTCAGCTTGAACACCTGCGCGACGGTTCCGTTGGCCTCGTAGAGCTGGACGGACTGACCGTTGGTGGCTTTCTGCGCGGGAATGTCGAGCACGTAGGAGTCGTTCACGGCGGAGCGGATGATGTAGCCGCCCGACGTTGCTTCGATCTTCCACTTCTGGGCCACGGTGTTGTTCCATGCGTACTGCTGCAGCAGCGTTCCGTTCTTGGCACGCTGGGCGAAAACGTCGAGGGCCTTGCCCGAGTTCACGTTGATGATGGAGTACAGACCCCCACCGAGCGACTTGATGCGCCAACGTTGCGCTGGCGTCGTGTTGGCCGAATAGAGTTTGACGCGCGTGCTGTCGGCTATGCTGCCAGCAGGAACCTCGATCAGCTTCGAGGTGTCGATCGCGCTGCCGATGGTATAGATGCCGTCGGCTATGTTCGCGTCGTTGGCGGTGCGCTCGGCTTCGGTCGCCTTGCTTTCGGATCCGGCCTTGGTGGAGAGCACAGCAGCCGAAGCGCTGGAATCCTGCGAACCTTTCGCATCGTCAGCCCAAGCGAGAGCCGGGATTGCAAGCGCAAAAGCGCACGCAATCGTTGCCATAGTGGCGCATATTGTTCGGTTCATAAAAGTACCTTCGCTTACCAATTGGGTGCAATTCGATGTTGGGCAATTATACCAAGGGGTCAAGCAGGCCCTGCGGTTCTGCATATCGGCACCATATGTAGACAATCTTATACTGGAGCGGCTTTGCCGGATTTCGCCCTACTCGAGGCAGCGCCGCAAGACGGCCTGCATCTGCGGAGTCTCAAGCGCGTCGTGGCTCATGTGCAACAGATGCTGGCCAAGATCGCGCGGCAGGGCCATGTAGTCGCCGAACACCTCCACGAGGAACTTCTCGTGGTCTGCGGGTGCGTTCGCTTCATGCCCCTCGAAGACCATGCGCTTCGTGGGAAAGACGCTTTCTACCGGACAGCACCAATCGTAATGGTTGAAGTCGTAGATGTTGTCAACGCCCCACACAATGCCCTTCGCAACCGTGCGGTCTTCTGTCATTTCGGGCACGGTGGCGAACTGCCCCACGAAGTCCA
>CAMORQ010000150.1 GCA_946623915.1 uncultured Coriobacteriaceae bacterium
CTTCTGGTGCTGGCTGCTTCGCGATCGGTGCTGCGTGCGATGGTTGGACTGCCTGGAAAACAAAGGCAAAACAGCCCATCGACGTGTTCAGAAAGTAAAGGATCGCATCGATTCTATGGAACGCCGGCATTCGGATCCTGTGGCCACTGCACACAATCGCGACTGCATACGGCAGCGAAGTAGTTTCAAAGGCGCAATAGTGCTATATAAGGTAACCGCATAGCGAAGAGTCGTAGCTATTGAAATTGCATTCGAAAGAATGTCATTGCTTTTCGTACTTAATTCTGATTTCTTTGATGTAAGGATAAAGAGAATAGATGGCTCTCCCCAGTTTGTCGATATCGTCGAAAACGCTATCGATCCGGCGATTGAATTCATCGATATTTTCGTCTTGAAGAACATTCGATTCCTTGTATATTTCACCAACCCACTCTTTGAATGAGGCATAAGCATAGCTGGCTCGTGTGTGCCGACTCTCAGTTGTTAGGAAATCTCGGCACGCATTTATGTATCTTTCGAAACCGCGCGATAAGGGGAACTTCTCCTCGTTGATTAGCTAGCGCTCATAAAGGCTTGAGATCTTGCCCAGCGTGACGCCATAAGCTTCAAGGCACTTTCTGGCTCCAATTGTGGTCTTGTTGAATCTGTCTTCGGCCTGCGGGTCGTTGAGAGCTGTCTTTAAGTGAAGAAGCTCATCAATGGAGCTGTCAATTTGCTTTGTGCAATTGACCAAGTCTTTGATGAGGGCCCTTTCTGACTCCAGTCTCTGTCTTTCGGCTTCTTCACGCTTTGCTTCTCTTTGCTCGTTTCTGAACTGCACCACTGCTATTAGGGTTGCAAGGGCAGTGAGGATGAGGGTCAGAACGGTTTCAACAATGCTTAACATAAGGGCTCTTTTGAGGGGGCTGCGCGCTGAACGTAACGGTATGATATCAAATTATGCATGCTCAATCAGACATGCGGTTCCTAAGGGACACAGGTGCACCTTCACCCGCTGTTACGATTGCTCCAATACGCAGAGATTGCGCTCATGCTAGTGCTTATGCAGTGAAAGGGGCTCTTCGTGACATACGCATGGGCATGCCTCGGTCGGCTCCGTGCAAGAGAAATAGCCAGCGCTATATACTATAATATAAACAAAAATATTGTTTATATAGTGTTAGAAATGCGATATGAGGTTATTAAAAGTAGAATTCGAACATCTAACAATGTTTAAAGATGGAAATCTATCTCTGGATTTTTACGCCGCAGATAAAGTTCCTTCAAGCGATGAATCCGTTACGCTCCGCGAAGCTCCAATCTACACCAACAACCTCCTTGCAATAGCAGGCATCAATGCATCGGGGAAAACCGTAGCTCTGTTGCTTCTCGACCTGCTTCTGCGCATTATCGAGGGCCGCACGATAGGTAATCCTGCAGTTATGCGCAGCTTTGCTACAGCTTTCAGAGGCAATCTCTCCCTGTCGGCACTTCTATGGCACGACGGGCAGCTCTATTGCTACAGGGGCCAGATCGCTCAGGGTGAATCTGCAACATGCCCCGCGCTTGCTTTTCTGGACGAGGAGCTATACGGTCTTAAGCAAAAGCGGGTGACCAAAGATTTGCTCTCGCAGAGCTTTGACGATTTGCTGAAAAAGAGTGAATCCATACTGCACCGCGCTAGTTTAGAGGAAGAGCAAAGCCGCTTTCTTCCGGATAACGTCAGCATTCTTTCGGTGTACGCAGACGGCTCCGTGCAGCATCTCTACTACGAGACTGCCGACATGCCACTTGTTCTTACCCAGGATTTTAACGGGCTTGACGAAATCTTAAAGACCTTCGATTCAAGCATCAAGCACTTATATGTTGAAGACGGCGGACGCGCTTTCAGGCTGCAGACGGCAAACCATGCAAAACCACTCGTTCTTTCACGGGAAGGTTTGGAGGATGCGCTTTCGTCGGGTACGCTGAAGGGCCTTGTTGTCACCCAGCGTGCGATTGAGATGCTGCGCACGGGCGGCTATCTGCTTCTAGACGAAGTGGAGATGCATCTGAATAGGCAGTTGGTGAACGTGATAATTGGACTGTTCGCCTCTCGCAAGACGAACCCGCATGGGGCCATGCTCGTATTCACTACGCACTACCCTGAGGTTCTAGATGTGATTCATAGGAAGGATAACGTCTACTTCTTCTCCAGGCCCGAAGGAGCGCAGTGCATAGCTACCAAGTATTCGACGAGGGTCAAACGCATCGAGAACAAGAAGAGCGAGGTGTTCATGTCCAGCTTTGTTCAGGGCACTGCGCCACGTTATTCCGAAGTCGCCGCGCTTAAGAGCTACGTGGAAACGGCAGTTGGTGCAAAGGATGCGTAATGCTCTAGCAGCCGAATCCCATGTCATTTTCTCTTGCGAAGGAACTTTCGAGCGAGGCGGACGGTACCTCCGATATCGACATCCTTGTAGATAAGGGCAACGCTAGGGCGCTAGCCGTTTGCGGGCTTGCAAACTACGTCTACCGGTCCACCGGAAAGATGACTGACGTTTTTGACGTGAGCGAACTTGACCAAAGCTCGTTCAGGGATAGCGTGTTGCGGGATGCGGTGGCGCTATTTTTGCCTGGTCTCGGGGATTCAAACATAGAGGAACTCAGGAGCAGCAAGAGATGAGAGCGTGAGCAGACCTCCGCCTCTCATTATTCCTTGCTCATTCCCGTCACACTCAGGCTACCAGCCAGGTGTGCTTTTCTACGCTATAGAGCGGGACGAACGGAATCATGATGGGCGTAGTTTTTACATAGCGCTGGTATTCTGGATCGTCGCCGTACGACGCGTTTTGCCGAATCTCCAGTCTGCGTGCCCCGCCGAACATAACGTAGATGATGCCAAGATAGCCGAGCAGGGCTACTATCCACTGCAAAGGCCCAGCATATATCGAGATGCCTCCGATGAACATGCCCGTCCAGAACAGCATCTCGCCAAAGTAGTTCGGGCAACGCACGATGCGGAACAGTCCCGTATCGACGAACCTTTCGGGCCTCTTCTTTTTTGCTGCGTTCTTTTGCAGATCAGCCGCAGTCTCAACGACGAGGCCAACGATGCTGATGGTCAGTCCGACCACAAGCAGGGCATCGGTTCCGGAGTTGTTGACAAACCTGAAGATAATCGGAGAGCTTTGGCAGGCATACAGGAGGGCGGCGGTAACCCAGATAGAAAGCTTTGCAACCATGCTCATGTCATCGCCGCTCTTGATCTCGCCCTCCATTCTGCTGTTGTAGCTCGTGCGCAATTCGCGGAACGCAAGGTACCCTCCAAGCCTGAGGCCATACACGATAAGCAGGATACAGGCGCACGTCGTGCCCGCAGTTAACCGATCGTGGCCTGCAATAAGCAGCCCCGCGCCAATCGCCGCGATCGAGAAGCCATAGCCGATCGAGATGAACCAGATGTATTTTTTGAAACCAATGCTGCTGAACACGAGCGCAACTGCAAACATTACAAGAAACAAAAGCATTTCCGGCCTCCGAACAAACCCTTACTCGTGCAACCGAGCGCCGTACATATGCTGCAAGACAAGCCGCTTCGCCGTCTGTTTGCCGAAAAGCCTAATGACCTGGTCGACCGCCGGCCCGCCCTCCTCGAACAGCTTCTCGGCGAAAGCTTGCACCTTCGCTGCTTTTTTCGCGGAATCGCAAACTGGGGTGCCTGCAAGCAGATCGGTGTATACCGCTAGATAATCCTGGGCGGCATTCGACAAGCGTTCCGTCAGCCTCATGCCTTTTTTGTGGAACGAGCAGGGATACAAGATATCGTCATACCAACGAGGGTCTCCTGCAGGAGCATCGGGCAGGTCCGAATACTGCGCATAGGCAAGCTCGAACGCCTCATGACACTCACTTGGCCAAGGCACGAGCTGCGTGTCGTACAGCTCTGCCACCTGGGTTTCAGTTCCGAAGGCATTCACCCAATCCAAGTTGAATAGCGGGGCATCGACATCCGTAGGAGCAATGATGACGGTCTCCATGCGCATCAGCCCGAGAAACGCCTTCATCCGCATAACGCAGAGATTGCCGACCCCTAAGATCTTCCAGCGCTCGGTTTCGAAGGTCATGCCCTTTGCGGAAAGGCACGCATCAGCTCCTAGTTTTTCTTGTTCCATCGCGAAATTGCGCTCTAGCGCAGCAAGCGTGCTATCGCGAAGCTTTACTCGATTTGCCATAGTCCTCCATGATGCCGCATAAGACAACTGCCTTGCATTTCCCACATGCCATAGCAGTCGCATTATACGTACTATATCTCAATACCACATTTTAGCGTCACGGGTACGTATGGCCAGCGGCGCGTCCGACGTCGCCACTCGCGCCTGCGTTCAGAATATCTTCTGAATTACGCTACACCCTTACTCGTGGAAAGGAGCCGGTATGCTTACGAAAACCGCATCCGAGCTGCAGCGAAACATCAGCTCCATCTACGAGCTCTGCGCTTCCACGGGGGAGCCTGTCTATATCACCCACAACGGCGAGGCCAACCTTGTCGTTATGGACGCACGCACATTCGAAGAGCGCGATACCTTGCAGCGGGCGGTTTACGAACGCGAGATTCGCCTGCAGCAGTCCATCATGCGCGGGTGGCAGCAGGCTCAGGAAGGACGGCTGAAGCCCCTCTCGCAAGTCCGCGAAGAGCGGGGCTAGCCCCGTGGCGAAACCTCGCGCCTACGAAGTGCTGCTGACGCCCGAGGCCGAGGGGGCGTACGTCGGCGTCGTGTCCAAGGCAGACCTCAGGCAGCTCGACTCCATGCTCGACGTGCTCGACACCGTTCCTGGCATTGGACGAGAGTACGATCCTGTCTATCCCGCCGCCCGCCCCGACATCGATGGTCTGAAGGTGGTGTACGCAGGCCATTACGGCATTTACTATGTTGTGGACGAAGTGGTAAAGCGCGTGTTGGTGCTCGCAATAGAGGACTAGCGCCGCGACCCGCTAACGCGTTCCCCTCTTCTGTAAACGCAGTGATCACCCATGTTCTTTTTCCCGAGAGATTATTCCGCGAGCACGGGGCGACAAAGGGGCTGCCGCGCGACAAAGGGCCACGTCCCTATTCATCAAATCGCACGACCCTTGGCGCCCCGGTGCGGTTGCCGGTCGGTGTTAGGACTCGCGGCGTCTGCTTGCCAGCAGGAGGCATATACCCGCAGCCAATCCTGCAAGCAAGAGTGCGGCCATGGCAACAGGGGTGGTGGCATCTGCAGTCTTCGCAGTCGAGGCAGCCTTCGCAGTCGAGGCGGTCTTTGTGGCCGAAGTAGTCTTCGCAGCTGCGGACGCCTTGGTGCTTGGTTGGGAACTGGTGGGCGTCTTGGCACTGTTTTTGCTAGAAGCGCTCTGGCCCTGGCCCGCGCTCTGGCCCTGACCCTGGTCTGCGCTCTGGCCCTGGCCCGCGTTCTGATCCTGGCTTGCATCCTGGCCTCGGCCCGTATCCTGCTGGGGGTCCGCAGGCTCCTCGGCAGGCGCCTCGACGGTCTTGCTCTGCGCCTCGAATGCCGGATT
>CAMORQ010000151.1 GCA_946623915.1 uncultured Coriobacteriaceae bacterium
CGTACCAACCTTAATCTCGCCGGGATCACCAGCAGAGTTTGCGACATCCTGGCCCCAAATCTGGGCAACAAGATTACCATCCTTGGTGATCACGTTGATACCAACCTTTTGTGGGGTGGTATCGTAGGTAATCTTCGGATCATTGCCCTTAACCTCGGCGATTTCGTACTCCCAATAACCCTCACGAGTGTAGGTAAAATAATCGGACCATGCGGTGAAGCCGTCGCCGTTAGCAACGGTGGTCACGGTTGCGTTGTAATCCTTGGCACCATTTTCGCCACCAGTAATCGTGAAGGAGAACTGGCCAGCAGTCTGGGTGCCGCCCTCAAGGACCTTGTCTTTACCGAAACGAACTTTAACCTCCTTGGGAGGACCAAGACGATTTGCGTCGATAACGGTCTGGAATTCGTCTGGCTTTTCATCACCATAAACAAAAAGTTCATACTGACCTTGAGAAAGCATGTTCTTTAATGCATATTCATAAAGTGCATTTGGGGCCCCAATACCAGTCATACCGCTTTTATGATCACGATTGTAAACCGCATCTTTAACAGCATTTGAAATATCCGCATATGAGTAACCCTGCTCTTTTCCATGGATAATAATAGATGCAAGGAAGTCCTGGTCCCATTGGGTACCGGTCATACGCTGCTTTTCGTCTGCTTCTGTGTTGAACTTGAGCGGACCAGCAATTGTGTCGGCAGTATATTTATTGCGCTTATCGCTTGCCTTGTTAAAAGGCCAGACTCCAGGTACGGACCTAGGATTAATATTCGGGTTGATGCAGAAGACCCAATGCTTATCCCCGTTAGCTTCCGTAATCCATTTAGGATCGTCATTGCCACCGGTATGCTCGTACGCCAAATTGCTCGCCAATTGTGCTGCTTGTGCGACCTGCGTACCCACAAACAGTGCCACACACAGCGCTGCGAGTACGGCGAAGACCGCAAGCAAACCTTTCTTTCTTGTACTTACCATTTCCTTTTTACCTCCTAATCATCCCTTGCTTTTACTTATAAACACTTCTTATACGCTTACTTTTATTTAGTTGTCTCTTGTTTTCCACTTGATATGGGCGCGTTGCGCCTGCTCGAGATTCTCGGCTCTGCATTCTGCCAATAAATAGTCCTTTCCGCACAGCACGAAGGAGCTATTTGCTCCTATTTTTCTTAATTGTGTATTTTAGCTGAAAGAACCTACAACGTCAAAGAGAAATTCAAACGTTGAACTGGTCTTTTCACAATGTCTACTAAAGTCGTAGTAATAATTGATCCGCCTTCAGGCAACATAGCCCTCATCAGGGGTTATACAAGATGTAGTGGGTTGGGCAAATGTGAAACAGATTCGTCTGGACGGTCAATCCGTATCGTGTTTCTAGCTTGAAGTTGTCCAACCCCAGCGCTGTTGCTCATATGTCGCATTGCAGATACGCGCACACTTTACCTTAGTTACAATGCATTCGCTCAGATTCGCGACATGCCCACGCCCGCGACCTACTCCCACTCGAGCACGTCCCAGCCATGCGACCGGGCAAAGCGCGCGAGCGGATGGTCGGGGGTGACGGCAAAGGGTTTCTGCGCGGCGGAGAGCAGCACCTTGTCGGAGTGGTGATCGCCATAAGCGTAGGCCAGCTCCCACTTCCCCGCCCCGAACCGCTCATCGGCGAAGCGTTGGACAACGCGCAGCTTTTCTTCGCCTTCGGTGGGAACGCCCATCACTTCCCGCGTGTAGTTGCCGGCTTCGTCGATCACCATGTTCGTGGCGATCGCGCATTCGAACGGATGCCCTTCGCAGGCACGATCGGCGATGGCCTGCCACGTGGCGGACACGACCATCACGAAGCACCCCTCTTCGGCATGCGCGCGCATGGTTTCGTCGGCCTGCGGGCGCCAGCGCGGCGCGACTATCTCGTCGTAGAACAGGCGCAGGTACTCGTCGACCAGTTCGGCGTTGCGGCCATCGAAGGCCTTGAACACCTTCGCGCGCACCGAGCTTTCGTCTTGAGGCAGGCGGAACTTGTAGCGCAAGGCCCACATCCCGATGTCGAACCCCTGCCAGAACGTAAGCAGGTCATCGCGCATCAGATGCGTCACCAGCATCACCGGCGAGTTGCCGTCGATGCACGTGCCATCGAAGTCGTAGACGGCAAGGCGAACCTTGTCCGTTTTGGCCATATCGGGATTGTCGATTTCTTCCATGCGCCTATGGTAACAGATGCTTCATTCTTGAAGAGGCCTACACGCGTTTCGTACAATTGCCAATTCGCAGCGTGCGCATGTAGCGCCACAAGGGTACTGCACTACCAGCACGCGATGCCAACCGAGGCTATCCTTGCGATTCTTCGACGTCTTTCAGGAATACTCCGAGCGGCGTAAGATCGTACGACCAAAAAAGCGAAACACCGTCGTCCTGCGCATCTTTCAAGTTGGCCACCTTGAACACGCCTGCAAGCACAGCCGCGCCGACAACACCGTTAGTGCCAAATGCGGAACTCCAGTGCTGGACCTTTTCGACTGTCTCGTGGTTGAGCCTTTTGAAAGAGTTAACCTCTGAATTGGAGACCTTGCATTCAATGGCCATGAATCTTCCGTCCGCAAGCCCGACGACGATGTCCGCCTTCTTGCCGCCGACCGTGCACTCGTGGCAGTACTCTTTATGCTTCGGGGCATCTGCGACGGTGAGGATCCTGCGACGTGGCACCTCATGGTAGCCCAGACTCGTTAGAAAAGACGCAACGGCTTCTTCCTGCAATTCCTTAGCGAGGTTGCGCCTCTTCGTTTGCGTCACCTGACCTGCGATGAGCGCAGCGGTTGAAACGACCGCCGTGTTCCGTTCATCATCCGTCGGATTCCTCGATTCACCCATCCAAGGAAAACGTTTCGTATCCAGGTTTTCCTTAATGACTTCGATGACCAACTGAGCATTCTCTTCATCGGAAAGGACCGCCTTGGAAGTGCTAGGGACGCCTGAAATCGTTTTCAAATCATCTTCGCTTATTGCGGGAGAGGACAAATACCTAACCTCTCTGAGTTTGCCGTCTGCAAATAAATCAGACGCTTTCGATTCAAGGTCGCTCAGCTCGTTGGTTTGCACAAGCAGATTGTCGACAGCGGTCGCAGCCTCGTCGAAGGCGATCATGTAGTAGCTAATTCCTTCGGTCCTTCGGCTCGATGCAAACTCAGTGATGGATCGCTCGGCGAACTGGGCAAGTTCTTCTTCGCTCCATGTATTGGGCTTCAGGAACGCCACGACCCCTCCTCAAGCATCTGGGGCGAAGGGACCAATATGTTCTCGACCTCGCGTGGTTCGAATTTCATCAGCCCGCCGCTGTAGGTTCTTCCCTCGTAAGCGACCACCGAGGTGTTCAGGTAATCGACCAAACCGTTCACTGCGTTGTCCGACAAATCAACAAGTGGATATATGCCGTGCACGACGTTGAGCGATCTGATTCGCTTTGGGTTAGCCACGAACACAGGTGGTTTGCGCGCCATGTAAGTCATGAGTATTGTTGCGCCGTCGCCCACAGGAATCGACCACCAGCATTTGCGCGAACGAGCAACATAGCCTTTGTCTATCCCCAGCGATTCGCCTTCTGCAATCAGCTGCCGGGCCTTTTCCGCCTCTCCTTCATCCAGTGTTTCGATATCTTGCGGGAGCGCAATAAGCCGAGACAGGCCTTCCGTGTGCAACTCGGACGAGCCCGTCATTATCTCCCGTGCATGGGATACCACCGGAACAGAAATGCTTTCATCTGGGTCTTCTAGCCCTTGCCTGACCCAGAACTTGTTCGCTCCCGTGACGATACCCCTGTGAACGCGTGCGAAGTCACCAAGTTTTACATATCCCTTGGGCACATCTCGGGGCAAGCGCCCGTCCAACAATGGAGTCCACTTGTCACATCGATCAAGCAGCTTTCGGGGAATGTCTATGGGCGCCCGCTCTCCCGCCACAGCACGGACGCTCGTTTCGCGCTTTTGAGTATTCAGCAACCGCGTATCGAACGAAAAGATGAGGGCGGTGGTATCGGTGCCAGCGAAAGCCTGTTTCGTGCGGTCACGCAATTCGAGACCACGCAATCCAAGACGGCGAAGAAGCAGTTCGCGAACAGCCTTTCCATACTTGACGTCAAGCCATTCCGCGCTCGTAACTAGTACGCCGAAATCTCCTTCGTTTACACGTTGCGCGATGGAGAATATGAAATGGACATGTAGTCCGGAAAGCCCACTCGCATGCACGCCGAGATGTTTCGAGGTTCGTGCAAGCCATTGCTTGGCGCGAGCCGGTAAGTCATGGTGACGAACATAGGGCGGATTCCCGATCCACAAGGTAGGGCCCTGCTCGCCTAGAGCGGGAAGCCCGATTGTCGTGAAATCGCCTCTGAGAACCGTAATCCTGTCTTCGAGCCCCAAGGCGCAGACCGACGCTTTGGTCATGAGCGTCGCGAACGGTGAGGCATCCACCGCAACAACCTGTGACCGAGGAAACGTTTTGGCGCAGGCGATGGCGAAACGGCCGCTCCCACAGCCCGCATCCACAACGCGCGCTGGCGTGCCCATTTCACCTGCGTCTAGGACCATCGACTCAACCATGGCAGACGGTGTGTACGTCTCCCCGTGGCTGCGTCGGTCTGCAGGCGCATTCGCTTCCATGTATGCTTCGCCGAGGGGGTCTCGACCAGCTCGAATCTCCAGAAGAACTTGTTCTAAGTCGGAATCGTCGATGGGCGTTACGCCGTCTAGGAGACGACGTTCAGCGTAATCGAGCATAGACGGATCAACGAGTGATAGACACGCACCGAGAATCATCCTGTTGTCGTTGAGCAATGCCATGGATTGACTACCGTTTCAACTTCGTTTTCGAGAATTTAATTATAAAGCGATGCATGACCGTCACGCGTGCATGAGAGCATTCTTCACCCAAACAACTACGCAACATCGAATGGCGTGGATGCGTAGAAACAGCATCTATCCCACGACGAACTGCGAGTTGTAGAGGGCTGCGTAGCGGCCGTTCATTTCGAGAAGCTGGTCGTGGGTGCCCTGCTCCACGATGTCACCGCCGTCGATGAACAGGATGAGGTCGGCGTTTCTGATGGTGGAAAGGCGGTGCGCGATGACGAAGCTGGTGCGGCCCGCCATAAGGTTGTCCATGGCGCTTTGGATCTGCTCTTCGGTGCGCGTGTCGACCGAGCTGGTGGCTTCGTCCAAAATGAGCATGCGCCGGTCTGCAAGGATGGCGCGCGCGATGGTTATAAGCTGGCGCTGCCCTGCGCTTATGTTGGTGGCGTCTTCGTTTATCTGCATGTCGTATCCGCCTGGCAACGTGGTTATGAACCAGTGCGCGTGCGCCGCGCGCGCCGCCGCCTCCACCTCTTCGTCGGTGGCGTCGAGGTTGCCGTATCGGATGTTTTCGCGGATCGTGCCCGAGAACAGCCAGGTGTCCTGGAGCACCATGCCGAATTGGCGGCGCAGGTCCGCGCGCGCTATTTCGCGGATGTCGTACCCGTCGA
>CAMORQ010000152.1 GCA_946623915.1 uncultured Coriobacteriaceae bacterium
GGCATTCAAGAACACGCTCTTCAACTTCAACGCGGGCGGGTTCTTCGATTGGCTCGCCATCCATCCCAGGGGGCACATGGCCGAATGCCTGCTGCTTGCGTTGCTTGGATGCATTGTGATCTTCGTGGTAAGCCTGAAGCGCGAACGCGGCGTCGATGTGGCGGGCCGCTGGCTGGCCCTGCCGGCGCCCGTGCGTGCGTGCGCCTACATCGTCTGGGGTTTCTTCGTGGCGGTGTCGTTCTTCTTCACCAGTTCCGCAGGAGGGATGTTCCTCTATGCCAACTTCTAAGACCCTGGTAAAGATTCTTGTCGTCGTGTGCGTGTTCTTCGCGTTGAACGCTGGACTCACCTACATCCTGGAACCATACGGCAGCAAGAGCCAGGTGGTGTGGGCCGACTACCACAAGATGGAGCGCATGGACACGGTGCTTCAGGGTTCGTCCTACGTGCAGGCCGGCATCGATCCGGTCGTGCTCGACGAGCGCTGCAACACCATGTCGTACTGTTTGGGCACGCCGCATCAGCGCCTGGAGGAATCCTTCGTGGGCATTCGCACCGCCTACGAAGACTACGGCATCAAACAGGTGGTCATGGGCGTTTCCCCGAGCGCGGTGTCCGACCCGCGCGCCCCGTGGCCCGACGGCGCCTACCTGCGCCAGCGCCGGCAGTACACCAACTTCGCAGACGCGTTCGCCATCGCCAACGAGATGCTGTTCCACTACGGCGCCATTTCTTCGGAAGAGTCCATCAACTTCCTATTCCCGTGGAAGTCCCACCATGTGGCCTTCACGCCCAGCAACATCATCGACAACGTCAAGCGCAAGGTCGAGCAGGTCGACCTCGGCGTGGCCGTCGAGGCGGCCGAGCTGAAGTGGCACTACATGGGACGCGGCCACGGCATGTCGGAAACCTACTTCGACCAGAACCGCGTCGAGCTGGGCTCGTTCAACCACATGCTGGAAAGCGAAATCGACCCGGAAAAGGAATCGATCGTGCTGCCCGAGCGCGCCCGCACGATTGGCGAGATGTGCACCTACTGCAAGGAGCACGACATCGATCTGGTGTTCGTGTCGCTTCCCATGCCCGAGTACAACTACGCCGAAGCCGAATCGGTCTACTTCGACTTCATCGAAGACGTCCGCGAAGTGCTGAAGCCCTACGACGTCCCGCTTTACGACTTCAATTGCGTCAAGGACAGCGTGTTCCATCGCATACCCGAGTATTTTTCCGACCCAACCCATCTGAACGGCGACGGGTGCGCGGTGTTCACCGAAGTGTTCGCCGATTTCTACAAGCGCTACCTGGCTGGCGAAGATGTATCCGATTTGTTCACCACACCCGAGGAAGCGGTGCTGGCCGTGGATTTCGTGTCGGCCATCCTTGCGGAAACGAAGGCAACCGACGAAGGGGTCCAGGTAAGCTGCCATGTCGCGGCGAGTCCGGAAGTGGACGTGGAGTACTGCTTGTACATGAAGGAGAAGGCCGATTCCGACGACTGGGTTAGGGTCTGCGACTGGTCTCGCAACCCAGAAATGATGTACAAGCCCGACCACCGGGGCACTGTCTACCTGCGTGCTGCGGCACGCAAGGTGGGCAACACGACCGATTCGGACCGCTACCGCGACCTGACGGTGATGTACTAGCAAAGCGAACGTGCGGCGTCCGACGCCGCGCCTTCTGCATGCCGCCAAGCTGCGACAGGGAAAGGAGCAACGTGGAAAACGTTCTCGAATGGCTAGAGAGTTCGGCGCACCGCGATGCATGCGCGGTTGCCGTTTCCGATGCGGAAACCAGCATCACGTTCGCCCAGCTGCTCGACCGTGCGCGCAATGTGGGGTCGTTCCTTGCGGCCCACGTCGCTCCCGGCAGGCCCGTCGCCCTCTACCTGGAGAAAAGCTGCGACGCCCTCTGCGGCATGCTCGGCGCGGCGTATGCGGGATGCCCCTACAGCGTCATCGACGTGCGTCAGCCCGCAGCTCGCCTGGATTCCATATTGGCTTCGCTCGACCCAGGTTTCGTGCTCACCGACCGCGCGTTCGCCCAGCTTGCCGGCGAAGCGTTCGAGCACACCGAGTACGCGCCCACGCCCGTCGAAGAGGTGTGGGACGAACCGGCCGACGACGACCTGCTGGCCGCCGTGCGCCCGTCGCGCGAAAGCGCGCTCTACATCAACTTCACCAGCGGTTCGACCGGCACCCCCAAGGGCGTGATGGTCTCCCACGGGTCGGTCATCGACTTCATCGGGCACTTCACGGACCTATTCGGGTTTTCCAGCAGCGACGTCATCGCCAACCAGGCGCCGTTCGATTTCGACGTGTCCGTGAAGGACATCTACAGCGGTCTGGCCGTCGGAGCTGCCGTCCACCTTATCCCGCGCGAGTACTTCAGCGTGCCGGTGCAGCTGATGGATTTCCTCTGCGACAGAAACGTCACGGTGTGCACGTGGGCGGTGAGTGCGATGTGCTTCGTGTCCACGATGAACGGCTTCGATTACCGTTGCCCGGACACGGTGCGGCTCGTGGCGTTCAGCGGCGAGGTGATGCCGCCCAAGCATCTGGCGAAATGGCGCGCCGCGCTTCCGCAAGCCCGTTTCGTGAACGTCTACGGTCCCACCGAAGTCACCTGCAATTGCACGTACTGGGAAGTGCCCGCCTCTTTCGACGGCGATGTGCTGCCGGTGGGCAGGCCCTTTCCGCACGCCAAGGTTTTTCTGCTCGACGAAGACGACCGCCTGGTTGACCAGGCGGGGGTGCAAGCGCAGATCTGCGTGGCGGGCAGCGGTCTTGCCCTGGGCTACGTGAACGACCCCGCACGCACGGCCGAAGCGTTTTGCGACAATCCAATCCAGCCAGGCGAGCGGATGTACCGCACGGGGGATCTGGGCTACTACGACGAGGCGGGGGATTTGGTGTATGCAGGTCGCGCAGACCATCAGATCAAGCATCTGGGGCAGCGCATTGAACTCGGGGAAATCGAAGCGGTCGCGCAGGAATGTCCCGGCGTCAGCCGCGCGTGCTGTTTGTACAACGAAAAGCGCAAGCGCATCCTGCTGTTCTACGTCGGCGAGCGGTCCAAAGACGAACTGGTCGCCTACCTGCACGACAAGCTGCCCAGCTACATGGTTCCCAACAAGACGACGCAGCTCGACCAGATGCCGTTGAACAAGAACGGAAAAATCGACCGCGCAGCGCTCGCGCAACTCTAGAAACTCGCGGAAGCGCCGCATCAGATGAAAATCTCGTTCGCCCCAGTGTGGGGTGGCGCATGGTACCATAGGTGCAACGGAACAAACGAAGGAGCATGCCATGGAAGACATTACCCTCGAGAAGATCATCGAGCTTTTGCAGGACGTCGAAGAAGACATCGACTACGAACACGTCACGGACCTCGTGGACGGCAAGCATCTGGATTCCTTCGACATCATCGCCATCATCAATGTCATGAGCGACGAATTCGACATCTCCATTCCCGCCAAAGACATCGTTCCGGAAAACTTCAACAGCGCCCAAGCAATCTGCAACCTAGTCCGCCGCCTAGCCGAAGACGACTAAAAAACCGTGACACCAACGCGTCGTTGCTGTCACATTTGGATAATGCAGCTTCCACCGTTCCATCGTGATACCAACGCGTCATTGCCGTCACGTTTTGAATGAGTTTCACGTTAGGCACCGCACTCCATTTAATAGGCATCTAACATCTATGACCTGGGGTCATAGGCACAAATCCTGTTTCCGGTAGACGCATTTTAAGGTTTCTTTCAGTTGCGGTTCAGTCAACTTTCAGACGTTTCTTCTACTATGGGGCCAACCTCGAAGCAAAAGCAAAGGAGAAATGCCATGAAAGCAAGCATCATGAAAAGGAAGATAGGTGGTGCCGTGTCCGCTGCTTTGCTCGGATCGGCACTGGCCCTGACTGCCTGTGCTGGCGGGGCGGCTTCGTCCGGAGCTTCGACGTCTGCCAGCAGCGCCGCTGAAGCAGCTGCCTCGTCGGCGGCAAGCGCGGCTGCATCCGAATCGCAGGCATCGTCGGCCCAGGAGTCTTCGGCACAGACCAACTCGTCGAGCGAGGCGGCGTCCGCATCGACTTCCGCATCGTCTGCCGCCACGTCCATCGGCCCGGCTCCCACGGAAGCCGACATCACCATCAACGAAACGCTCGAAGACACCGGCGACGGCACGCATGCCATCGAAGTGGACGGAACCACCGAAAGCTACAGCAATACCGCAGTGAACAAGACAGGCGAAGCCGACGGCGACGAGGCCGACTTCTACGGCGAAAACGCTGCTATTTTCGCCACGAACGGCGCCACGCTCGACTTGACCCAGATGGTTGTGAAAACGAACGGCACGCACGCCAACGCCGTGTTCAGCTACGGTGAAGGAACGACTGTGAACGTGTCCGATTCCGTCATCGAAACCACCGGCAACTGCTCGGGTGGTTTGATGACCACGGGCGGCGGCACGATGAACGCCACGAACCTGAACATCCACACGACGGGCAACTCTTCGGCGGCCATCCGTTCCGACCGCGGAGGCGGAACGGTGAACGTCACGGGCGGCAGCTACGTTACCGACGGTACGGGGTCTCCGGTCATTTACTCGACGGCCGACATCACTGTGGCCGATGCGACGCTCGAGTCCACCGCGTCCCAGGGCGTCGTCGTGGAAGGCAAGAACTCCGTGACTCTCAACGACGTGAACCTGGTCGCCTCCAACACCACCAAGAACTCCGATAAATCCGACTACTACCAGGCCGTGATGATTTACCAGTCCATGTCCGGCGATGCGGCAGAAGGCGCCTCTTCGTTCGCCATGAACGGCGGCACGCTTACCAACAAGAACGGCGACGTGTTCTTCGTGAACAACACGGTGACCACCATTTCGCTCGATGGCGCTTCAATCGTCAACGAAGGCGACGGCGTGTTCCTGCGCGCGGCGGCGGCCGGATGGGGCAACGAAGGCAGCAATGGCGGCCAGGTGACGCTGAACGCTTCCGGCCAGACGATCGACGGTGACATGTTGGTCGATGAGGTTTCCAACCTGAACCTGTACCTGGCCGACGGATCTGCGTTCAACGGCGCGATCAACCCCGACGGGCAGGCGGGCGACGTGTACGTGGAACTCTCCGGCGGCTCCACCTGGACGCTGAGCGCGGATTCCTACGTGAAGAGCCTCACCTGCGATGCCGACAGCATCGACCTGAACGGCCACACCCTCTACGTCGATGGCAAAGCTTACGAAGCAGGAACGGCATCCACCGGCTCTGCCATCGAAGTCGTCGTGCAATCCGGCGGCCAAGGCGCTGGCGGCACGCCTCCTAGCGGCGGGCAGGGTGGACCTTCCGGCTCCGGCGGCACGCCTCCCGAAAAGCCCAGCGGCGATGGCGGCACGCCTCCCGAAGGTGCTGGTGGCACGCCTCCTAGCGGCGGAGCGGGCGGCACTTCTCCCGCCAAGCCCGGCGAGTCCGGCAGCACGGGTGCAACAGACAGTGCAAGCG
>CAMORQ010000153.1 GCA_946623915.1 uncultured Coriobacteriaceae bacterium
ACCGTTGATGGCGGGTGAAAACGCCAGGACGGCCACAATGGCGGATACGACGATGGACAGCGTCACCGTATTGCCCAGACTGCGCTCGGCCCCGATGCGGTCGCCCTGACCGAGCCGCAACGCGGCCAACGCGTTGCCACCAGCGCCGATGAACATCGAAATCCCCATGAAGATGACCATGATGGGGTTGGCGGCTGTCATCGTCGCTTGGCCGATGTAGCCGATGGACTGTCCCAAGAACACCGAGTCGATGATGTTGTACGCCCCGTTGACGAGCATGCCGATAACGGAAGGTATGGCAAACTCCAAGATAAGCATGGGGATGGAACCCGTCCCCATGCGGTTAACCTTGTCGTCACGTTCGGGGTTCAGCGGATCTTCGCCAACACGGGCGCCCGTGGACTCCTGCGCACCGAACATGTTCGAGGCAGCGCCGTCGCCAGACGCAGCATCGGGCGCGACGTCGGCGCCCTGTGTGGTTTCGTGTTGTCCGATTTCCTCATTCATAGCAGCAGGCTATGTTACGCTCACCGATACCGCATCGCTACCTATTCATAAAGTATGCATGATGTTATCGAAGCGCGACATCCGAAAGGGAGCGTAGCAGAAAGCGCTCCCCCTGCGCTGCAGGCTCGGCAAGGTGCATTGGCAGCGAAGCAGGAACCATGGAGCGTTCGGGCGCAAGCACATGGACCAACGGGCCGACCCCATGCACATCCTCGAGCTGCTCTAGTCGCAGTCGACCCACATGGTGGCGGCCACCGGATCGCCACGCAGCTCGCTGATGACAGGGTTGGGCCCCATGCGACTGAACACGCCGGCGAATCTCCCGTTGAACAGATAGAGTCCGTTCAAATTGCCATAGGGTGCAATCTCGAAGGGGGCGTCCGCGTCTTCGTAGGTGCAGATGTCGCGGCAAGGTACCAGTTGCTGGGTCCGGTACGGGTAGAGGTAGGTCTGCAGCAGGAAAGGCTCGCCTGCCGCGCTGTTCGCGTAGCGGTTGACGATTTCGTTCCACTCTTCCTGCGAATACATCAACCCGGCGAACACGTCGGATGAACCATAGTGATCGGTCGGCTTGATAATCCACTTGTCCTTGTTGGCGCGCACATCGTCCAGATCGGCGAACTCGTCATCCAAAAAGCAGGTTTTCGGCACGCGCGCTTTCACGAACTCGACTTCTTCGGGAGTGAGGAACGCGTGCGTCAGCGGGTTATGCAGCGCCTCGAAGATCTGCTTGTCGTGCACGATATGGCCCGCAAAACTGCCGATGAGCGCCACATTGCCGTCGCGCACAGCGTCCAGGTAGGCACCCGATTCATCCCAGTGTTCAAGCAGGTCGTTGCTCACCGTGCGCCGCCAGATGGCGTCGATGCGGCGCCCGTCCGCCCCACGCAGCACCTTCCCGTCATAGGTTAGGTCGCGCACGTCCTGTGGGCTGCACTCGATGCCATGCTCGGCGAAGCAGCGGCAGTATTCCCTGAATTCGCCCATGGTGGCCTGCTCGAAATAGTCGACCATGGCCCAACGTGGGTTGTCGACGCGTTTTTCGTAACGCGAGTAGATAGCCAGCAGTTCCTCGACCAGGGCGTCGAACAGATCGCTCGGATGCACGTCGTGGCGGCTCTTGAACTCGGCCATGGCACGCGAACCGGCAAAGCTGTTGTTCATGGTACGGTCCTCGGTCATACCCGAGGTGCCATCAGAATTGAACTCGATGAAGCCGCATTCGAGCGTGTCTTCGTTGGTGAACACGTCCATGCGCATGATCGGAATGTAGTCAGGGTAGCCGCGGTCGAGCAGGATGAGCTCGGCGATGCGCGGGTCGTAGTCGAAAATCTCGCGGTAGGCCGGATCGTCCAGATAGTGCTGGATCACCTTGCACAGGATGCCGTGGGTGGTTTCAGCCGTGTATTTGAAAGCCTCGTAGGTGTCCTTGTCGTAGAAGCGCGGCACGTAGGTAGAGGTGACGATCTTGCCGAAAAGTTCGGCGTTGGAACTCTCCACGAAGCTGCGGGCTGCGCGGCGCCCTGGAGCATCGCCGTCGAGCGCACGGACGATGTCGAGGTATTCCTGAGTGTATTCGGCATTTTTAGTCATCGGTGTCCCCCTTTCGAATCATAATGCGCACTGTAGTGTACTCGCGCACGGCAAGATGGACCGAAAATACACGCCAAAACGCAAAACGGTCCGACGTCACGAAAGGTTTCGGCTTTCGAGAAACCAGGTGCGCTGCTTGGCGAGAGGGCCGTCGACGCTGACGCCGAAGTCGTTTCCCCAGCCCTCTTCGATGGGGGTGCCTTCGTCACCGTATCCCGACATGCTCGCGCGGAAAAGGAACTCTGGCGCGAAATCTCCAAGGCTTGCCGGGTCGTCTTGGGCAGCAGCGCGCATGTCGCCAAACGACATCGCCCCATCCGGCCCTTCAATCGAGCCGTCTTCAACCACAATCACGTACACATGGATAACCGGGCTGCTTGCATCGCTTTTGCCCATAAAGTATTCGTCCCAGAGGGCGCGCTGCAGTTCGACCATCGCATCGTCAACCGCCTTCGGCGTATCGGGAAAAGCACTGTGCTGCACCACGATATGGAAGCTCCACGCTTCATCGTAGAGCGCGTTCGATTCTCCTCCGTACTTCGACAAGGCGACGACCTGCTCCTCGGGCACATCCAACTGCCGTGCGACGACCGCCGTGGCCGCATCGTCGGCCGCATAGCCCTCTTGGGGCGCACGCCAGGTGTAATCGCTTGGATATTCAGACGGAACAAGGTAACCCGAAAGCTCGTCGAGCTCTCCGACCCCGTCGCTTGATACGGAGTAATGCTGGGAGAGCAACTGGTCGGCCGGCGCGAAATCCACCGCGATGCCCGCATCATTGCACAGCGCAACCTGGGCGTCTTCGACACCATAGATGTTCACGGTTTCGTTGCTGGCATAGTCCCCGCTGAAGTGGCGCGTGGCAACTATGGGCGCATCAGCCTCGAGCAAGGTAAGCGAAACGCTTTGATCGCCCAGCTGTCCCGATAAGTCTTCCAGCAACGCAGTGAAAGCAGCGGGCTCCCGCAGCGAATCGTCTTCGCCTGTCGACCACACGTAGATGTTGCGATAGGGCTCGTACAGGCAGGTGCGCCCTTCAAGCGCAGGGCTGGAAAGGGCCGTCCGGGCAGCCTGCAGCTGCTCTTGCGCCTCGGCACGACTCTCTTCAACATCGTGCTCGAAGTAAGCCGGGCGCGCCCAGCGGTAGTAGCGCACCGTCGTAACCAAACCTTTATCGGGGCCGGTTTCGCATTCGAAGGAAGTAAACACGCTCGTGCCTTCGTCGCGCGTGGCCGGCCAAGGAATGGGACCGTTGCTCGGGAAGGGGTAGCTTAAATTCAGAATGCGCCAAGATTCGCCCGTCTGCTCCTGGATGTAGTCTAAGGACAGCTGGGCAAGTCGCACCCAAAGCTGCGGGCTTAAGTTCGAATCCGGACCCGCGAACACGGGATCTTCGGCTGGCCACGATCCTTGCTCCAGTCGCGCGCGGAACTGGTCGACTGCAGCAACGGCCTCTTCCGCATGCAGATGCTCGAGCTCGAGAGTGGGGCTGGTCCTGGAATGCAGGTGCATCTTCTCGAAGCTGCCCCGCAAAATGTCGAAGGTTTCGAGGTCGCGTTCGGTTACGGTTGGGTCGTAGATGAAAGCCTTCGCTTCGGCGGAGTCGCCGATGGGGTCGTCGAATAGGCTGTTTACGCAGCCATTGACCGCACTGATGGTGTAGAGAGCCGTGGCAACGACAACAACTATGGCGGCAATGCCCACGGTCGCTCCGATGCCGGCGACCACTTTGGCCCAGCCCTGCCCTTCGGGCTTGGGTGCGCCAGGGAAGCTTCCCCCTTGATGCGCGTAAGGCGGCTGCGGCGCCCCAACAGGGCGCGGAACGCCGGCAGGGACCGGCTGGCCGCTGCCGGAATGCGGAACACCGGCAGGAGCCTGGGGTGCTGAACCGCGATTCACCATGGCACGAAGGCGGGCGCTATTGGCCGATAAGCTTGGCCCAGCCCAGGCTGATGTGCTCGGTGGTTACAAGCGTGCCATCGGCCAGAACGTGATTCGGCAGTATTTCGAGCAACGGCTTCACAACGAAATCGCGCTCAAGAATACGCGGATGCGGTAACGTCAGCTCTTCATCGCCCGAGACATAAAGCTGGTAGTCCAGGATGTCGATGTCGCAGGTACGCGGACCGTTGCGCAGCGTGCGCACACGACCGAGGCTGTCTTCGATAACATGAACGGCGCGCAACACATCGCGCGGCGCCATAGAGGTACGCATCAGGCATACGGCATTGACGAACTTCGCCTGGTCTTCAACGTAGGCTGGTTCGCTTTCGTAGTAGCTGGACACGTCGATCAGCTGCGAATCGGGCAACTTGCAGAGCTCGGCGATCGCCTGATTCAACTGGGCGATCAGCGTTTCCTGGACTTCATCGTCGGATCCCACGAGCGCCACATTGGCGCCAAGCGCCAGGATGCAATAGGGACGAAGGTGCTCGAGCATGGCAGCCGTTACCGCGACGTTGTGCATACGCACGACGCTCGCTCCGAGCTCGCACGCCATAAGCGCTTCGGTAGCGCTGGCTTCGTCTCGGTCCGCGGCGTTTTCGATGCCGTACGCTTCTCCCACGTAACGCTTGCGAGATGGAGCAGCTACAACCGGATACCCAAGGCGAACTATTTCCTGCAAATTGCGCATTAGTTCGAGGGTTTGCTTGGGCGTCTTGCCGAACCCAGGGCCAGGGTCAAGCGAAATGCGATTGCGCGCAACGCCCGCCTCTTCCAGCATGGCCGCCTGATTGCGCAGGTAGTCACGCACTTCAGTTACCACATCGTCGTACGTGGGATTGTCTTGCATGGTGCCCGGTTCGCCCTGCATGTGCATGACCACCAGGCCCGCATCGCATTGCGCCGCAACCTGCACCATGGCGGGGTCGCGAAAACCCGACACGTCGTTGATTATCGCAGCGCCCGCCTCCACACACGCACGTGCCACGTCCGCATGGCGCGTGTCGATGCTGACGCAAATATCTTCGGCCGCGAGTGCGCGAACCACTTCGACCGTGCGAGCGATTTCCTCATCGACGGCAACTTCCGCTGACCCCGGGCGCGTAGATTCACCGCCCACATCGATGATGAGCGCCCCGTCGTCGACCATCTGCTTAGCGTGGGCGATTGCTTCGTCGTAGGTGTTGTGCTGTCCCCCGTCGGAAAACGAATCGGGCGTCACATTCAGGATGCCCATGATCACCGGCATCCGCGAATCAAATGAATACTTCCCGCACTGCCAGATCATCCCAGACCTCCTTGCGTCGATGCCGTTCAACCAGCATATCTGCGTGGACGTGACAGGGGGACGGGTGCCCAGTCACATTCGAGCATAGCATGCACAAACCAGCAAACGCGACCCTCGAACGTGACAGATG
>CAMORQ010000154.1 GCA_946623915.1 uncultured Coriobacteriaceae bacterium
GCCAAGTGGTAAGGCAGAGGCCTGCAAAGCCTTTACCCCCGGTTCGAATCCGGGCGTCGCCTCCAACTTTTTGCGAATGCACGAGCACATCGGCTCTGCTTTAGGGTAGAATACCGATACACCTTACGGGCGGTTAGCTCAGGGGGAGAGCACTACCTTGACACGGTAGGGGTCACAAGTTCAAATCTTGTACCGCCCACCACGTAAGACCAGGCCAGACACATCACGTGTCTGGCCTGTTTGCTTGTCTAGACTTTTGTTTTGCTCAGTCCAGGCTTTGTCTCGACTTTCTTTTGGAGGCGAAAGGCGCATCACGGCGATTTGCTTCCGCGAGTTTCTCGTTCGTCGGCTTTGGACATGATGACTTCGTGTGCGCGAGCATGCGGGCGGTCAGCGTCGGTAAGCCGCAGGCCCGATGTCGTAGATGCTCTGCCCGAGCGAATCGATCGCAACAATGCACGGATACGACACCACATCGAGCTTCCGCACCGCTTCTGGTCCCAAGTCGTCGTAGGCTATCGTCTTGCACGAAACGACGCTTTGCGCCGTGAGCGCGGCAGCGCCACCCACTGCCGCAAAATACACGGCCTTGTGCGCGATTATGGCCTGCACGACTTCCGGGCTGCGCGGACCTTTTCCTATCATGCCTTTCAACCCCTGTTCCAAAAGCACAGGGGTAAACGCATCCATGCGACCAGACGTCGTAGGGCCGCATGACCCGATGACAGACCCCGGCTTGGCGGGCGCGGGGCCGGCGTAGTACACAATCTGCCCCTTCAGGTCGAACGGGGGCTTTCCACCCCGCTCTATTTCGTCAACCATGCGCATATGGGCCGCATCACGTGCTGTGTAAATGGTCCCGGTTATCTCGACCGCATCGCCACACCGAAGCGACTGCGCATCTTCCGGACTCAGGGGGCTGGCGATAGCAATTGCTGGCTTCACAGCACCACTTCCTTATGTCGTGCCACATGGCAGTTCAGAGAGACGCCCACAGGAAGCATGGCGATATGGGTAGGGGCCTTTTCCACATGAACGGCAAGCGCGCTGACCGTTCCGCCGAATCCCTGAGGACCGACGCCGAGGGCATTGACCCGTTCGAGGATCTCCTGTTCGAGCTTGGCATAGCGTTGGTCCGGATGGGCAGATCCGGTGCTTCTGCGCAATGCGCGTTTGGATAGCAGCAGCGCCTCTTCAGCGTTTCCCCCGATGCCGACACCCACAATGGTGGGAGGGCAGGGGTTCCCGCCCGCCCGCTCGAGGACGTCTACAACGAAATCGACGACTCCGTCTGCACCTTGTGCGGGTTTGAGCATGCATAGAGCGCTCATGTTTTCCGAGCCGCCGCCTTTCGGCAGGATGGTCAGCTTTATCGCGTCTCCTTCGACAAGCGAAACGTGAACAATGGCAGGCGTGTTGTCGTTGGTGTTGCGTCTGTCGAAGAGGGGGTCTGCCACCATGGATTTGCGCAGAAAGCCATCAGTGTAACCCCGGGCAACACCCTCGTTTACAGCGTCTTCGAGCAGACCGCCCACAATATGGACCTCTTGCCCGACTTCTGCAAACACGACGACAAGTCCTGTGTCCTGGCATAAAGGCACCTGGTTGTCATGCGCTATCCCGATGTTACGGCGTATTTTGTCCAAAGCGTAGAGCCCGTAATCTGATTCCTCGTGCGCTAGGGCACGGTCCAAAGCGGAAACCACATCATCGGGCAGGTTGCATGCCGCATCGCGGCACGCAACGGCCACCGCTTCGACAATACGTTCTTTCGGAATTTCTCGGATCGGCATGGATACGCACGCTTCCTTAATCAATGTTTGCCGCTCTTTATTTCTGCGTTGAATTGAGCTTGGGGTATACTATACCGCGAACTTTTTCAAGGAGGCCTGTTGAACGACGGTCAGAACATAGACAACGGGTTTGCCCCACGCGGCTCGGTGCGCTACATGGAGGCGCCTGCGCTCCGCCGCGGACTGCACATACCCAGCAACATTAAAGGACTCATAGCCCTGCTCGGGCTCGCCGCATTGGCGCTTGCGACCCTCGTGGGCATGAAAACGTATTCCGACGTGGTTAACGCCCCAGCACGCTACGCGGAAAGCATCCAGGAAGCCATTTCAACGGGGCCTGGACTCGAGCTTCCCGTTCTTAACAACTTCATCGACTCCGACAACGCGGGAATACGCGAAACGTTCGCCTCTACCGGCTATGCCCTCATAGACGTGGACGCTATGTATGCCGACGAAGGGGAAGAGCTCGATCCCAATTCGATGGATATGGTCAAAGTGCCTTCAGATACCGACTACGACATGAACGTCGACCTGTTCAGGAACAATCTCCGCCGTTCGGAGGTCACTGACGCCGCACATTTCCTCGCAGGGAGCTGGAGGTTCACTTCGTTTACGGCCAATGGCGTCGACTTGAAAGTGAAGTATGCGGACATGAATTCCGCTAGCATCGAGGATGCCATCGCAGCAGCAATCGCCGCTCAAGGATGGACGGATTCCGCCTTCGGCGAATCGGGTGTCGACCAGTCTGGCAACACGTTCCAAAACGGCACCATCCAGATAAACGATCGCACGATGCACTGGTCCGTTTCTGTCTGTCCGCTCGACGAAGTGTACAGCGTCAATGGTTTGCCTGATGCATTCTATGTAGGATCTCGTTTGGTAAGCTAAGGTTTCTCGATGATTGATTTCTCTATTTTCGCTTCTCCAGAAGCTTGGATTAGTTTGGTTACGTTGATTTTCCTCGAGATCGTGCTTGGCGTGGACAACATCGTTTTCATCGCGCTGACCACTAACAGGCTCCCCGAAAACCAACGCCACATTGGACGAAAGCTCGGCCTTGCGGGCGCGATGATCATGCGCATGCTGTTCCTCTGCTTCGCTTCCTGGCTTGTGCACATGGTCAACCCTTTGTTCCATATCAACATTGGCCCGATTAACCATGGCGTGTCCATTCGCGACCTTGTGCTGCTGCTTGGGGGATTCTACCTGGTATTCAAAGGCATCTCGGAAACGCGTAGCACGCTCGCGCTCACCGAAATCAAGGCCGAAGAGGATCCCGAAACCCATGCGGAAGCTCACTTGATCTCGCTACCGCAGGCCGTTGGCACCATCATGATCATGGACCTGGTGTTCTCCATCGACTCCGTGATCACGGCGGTCGGGTTGGCCAACCACCTGATTATCATGATCCTCGCCGTGATGGTGGCCATCATCGTGATGATGCTGTTCATCGACCAGATCAGCAACTTTATTAACAAAAACGTCGAAATGAAGATTCTTGCCGTCGTGTTCATTACGGTCATCGGCGTGCTGCTCGTGCTTGACGGCCTGGGCATCAACTCCGGCATCGAAGTGCTCGACATGCACGCTGAAAAGCTGATGGTCTACTTTGCCATGGTCTTCTCGCTCGTTCTCGAACTCATTCAAATGCGTTACAACAAGAATCTCAGCGAGTATCGCCGCGAGTTGTCGAACAAGACAGGGCAGAAAAGCGAAGCAGAAAACGCCGCCAGTTAATCGCGGTGTGCAAAGCAGCTTTTAGTTGCTGAATTCGTCGATGCATTCCTGAGTGACGATCAGCTTCGCCGCGTGGGGCAACACGCTGATCGAAAACGGCGTGGAGAACCCGACCGGCTCGCCATCAAGCTCGACGTTCATGGCCGGATTTGCGTCTACCTGGATGTGCTTGCCACGGTAGTACAGCAGCGACTCGTTTTCCATGAGCGCCTTGCCGGTCCTATCCAATGCCGCACCGATGGCGGCGGGGATAAGCTCCCAGGCGTTCTTGGTAGCGAGCACGCACACATCGAGCTGCCCGTCAGAGGGCAGGTTTTCCGACGAGAAGCGGACGTCGAACTGCACTTTGGAAAAATTCATCGCCACGATTCCGACGCCGCGCGTCTTAGTTACGTTTCCGTCGACTTCGATGGTGATGTCGGAAACGGGAGGCTCGACGTGTTCGAATGCGGCACGGAAATATGCCATGGTCCCCATGCGTTCTTTCATTCCGCCCGCCGTCGACATGATGCGTTCATCGAAACCGCACCCGGCCATCATCATGAATCCGCGCCGTTCGTACCCGAAGTCGAATTCGCCCATATCGAAATCCATGGCGTATCCGTCTCGGACCATGGCAGCCAAGGCGGGGATTTCGCTGGGCAAAAGGATGTTCTGCGCGATAAGGTTGGCCGTGCCCGAAGGGAACACGAGCACGGGAACATTCGAGTAGCGAAGTTCGTAGCACGCTTGGGAAACGGTGCCGTCACCGCCGCTGATCACAACGCAATCGAACCGGCTTGCATCTGCGAGAATCGCGGCGTAGCCGCGCGCATCTTCAACCGATCGCACGACGACTTCATCGCCAGGCTTCGACATGATGCGAATGAAGTCGTATATCGCACCGTCTCCTGGCCCTGCGGAAAGATTGTTAAGCACGAGAATCTTCATGGCGTCCTTTCAATTGCGTATCATAATTGATTCGCCATGTAATCGCACGACAGGATCGAAGTTTTGTTCATAAGCACGCAAAGCGACCTCATAGACTTCATAGATCGCGCAAGCGGTTCGGACGTCTTGGCCATCGACACCGAATTCATGCGTGAAAGCACGTATTACCCGCTTCTGTGCCTGCTGCAAATGGCAACTGAAAAGGAAACGGTCATCGTCGACCCTTTCAGCGTCGAAACCCTTGAGCCGCTCGCGCAGTTGCTTACGGACCCTGGCATCGTGAAGCTGTTCCATGCGGGCAGGCAGGACATCGAAATCCTTTACCACGAAGTCGGCGTCGTTCCCAAGCCCTTGTTCGACACGCAAGTCGCGGCTGCGCTGCTTGGCCACACGCTTCAAGTGGGGTATGGCCCGCTCGTGCAAAGCATGTGCGGTGTCACGCTGAAAAAAGGGGACTCGTACACCGATTGGTCGCGGCGCCCGCTTGCGCAATCGCAGATTTCCTATGCAGCCGACGACGTTGTGTACCTGCCTAAAATCTACCGCACCATGCAAAAGCAGCTCGACAGGTTGGGGCGCACCCATTGGTTGGACAAGGACTTCGCCGACATGTCCGATCCGAGCAACTACCACATCGACCCCCGCATGCGCTACGCGAAGCTCAAGCGCGTGAACCAACTTTCTCGCAAGCAGCTTTCTGCTGCGCGCGAAGTGGCGGCATGGCGCGAAGAGGCGGCAATGGCGCGCAACATCCCTCGCAAATGGGTTCTTACCGACGAGCAGATCATAGAATCGTGCCGTAAGGGCAGCCATTCGATCGACCAGCTCTTCCTGGTGCGCGGCGTTTCCGACAAGCTGTCCACGAAAGACGCGCGCCAAGTCGTCGAAGCCATCGTGCGCGGGGAGTCTCTTCCTCCGGACCAATGGCCTAAAACAACCACCCTCAACAACAGCGAAACGAACGTCGACGCAGAAGCGGACGCTCTGGGCGCC
>CAMORQ010000155.1 GCA_946623915.1 uncultured Coriobacteriaceae bacterium
GCCTCCGCGGCTTGCAGCGTCGGCCCGTTCCGCCGTTCGTAGAACGGCGGAACCATATTACTGCGTGATTACGTCGGTATCGATCTTGTCGCCGTAGATGGTGGTCATGGTTCCCCAGAAGTGTACTGTGCCGTGGTCGGCCAAGGCGTAGGTTACTTCAAGGTCGGACGCATCGTTGATGGTGAAGCTGGTACCGGTGAGCGTAGTGGAGTAGTTGCCTTGCTTGTCGTACGCGTCGAACAGCGGAGCGACCGTGTCGCCGCGGTTGAACGCCTGCAAGCCACGTCCGTAAGTGAAGAAGTTCGTTTCGTTTTGCTTGGTGCGGTAGCCTTGGACGTAGCCGGTGTACGTGTCGCCTTGCTGGCTTTGCGGTGGCCAGTACACGACGATTTCGATGTAGGTGTTGCCGTTCAGGACAGCGGGGATGACGCCCGAATAACTGTACTCGCCGTTGGCCTCCTCGTATGGTTCGTTCGCGTAGAACGACACCTCTTGGCCCTTCATGGTCAGCCACTCGTTGTTGAAGAAGATCGCGATGTTTCCGTCGTCGGTTTGGTCGTAGACGTTGTCGCGCCCGAGCATGAGGTAGCCGCCTTCGTAGTCGACCATGACCGTGGTCGAAAAGCTGCTAAACGAATTCCAAAGGTTGTCCGACATCGACACGACGTACGCCCCGTCTTGCGATTGAATGTCAAGATGGTTGGGGATTTCCTGGTAGGAGAACGATTCGCCGCCGAGAAGCGCGTTGAACCAATCCTCCATCGTGAAGCTTTGATCGGCATAGGTGCCGCTCGACGATTGGGCGCTTGCCGCAGAGCCTTGCTGCTGCTGTGCCGTCGATGCGCCGTTAGCGGAAAGAAGGCCGCCGTAGCTGGATCCGGACGAACCACCCATGATCGAAAGGAAGTAGTCGTAGAACTCGGTTGGGCTGACGTAGCCGATGTCGTTGAGAATCGACCGCGTGCCTTGGTATTGGCGCACCTCCGAATAGGGGAAGTACATGGCCAGGCCGTTCGCTCCGACGATGGTGGAGCCGCTGCGGTACTTGACGCAGCTGTTCACGGCTGCGAGCAGATCGTCTTTCCCGTCGAACGACGTGCGTTCGACCAAATCGACGATGTCCACCTGGTCTAGGCCGCCGTCGGCGAAGGAGCGCGCCCTCGAACGTGCTTGCGACATTTCACCGAAGCGCGAGTTGTCGGCCTGGATGGTGGTTTCAGCGGCTTTCAAAAACGCGCCCATCTGCTCGTAAACATGGGGGACTTCGCGAAGGTCGACGATGGACAAGGTTATCTCTCCTTGCCGCTGGTTGAAGTAGTACTCGGTGAAGTCGTCGATGGCTACTTTGCCCAGTTCGACGGTGTCAATGGCGGGGTTCTTGCCAAGCGCGGTCAAGAATCCTGTCCAATGCCATCCGTCGCCAAGTTCGTACTCTTCGCTGGCGAGCAGGTAGTCGGCGACAGGCTCGAGCGCGTAGGCGGTTTCGATGGTGCCCATCAGGCAGGCATCGAAGCCCACCAAGTCGAATTTCTGTCCAGTGGCCGCCAGTCCTTCGCGCAGTTCAAGCAGCGAAAGGGGAGCGGTGTTGGGGTAGAGCTCGTCGGAGCCGTAACCTCCGATGGTGCCGCCGCCGTGGTCCCAGAAGACGAACAGGTAGCGGTCAGCCGGGTAATTCTGAACGCCCCATGTGGCGAAGTCAGTGACGGACTGCTGGTCGAGCATGGTGCCAGAACCGACATCTCCGAGCAAGTACATGCCGTTGCTGTCGATGAGCCACCGCTGGCGCGTGCGCGGATCGGCGACGTTCGCGAAGTGCCACTGCTTGGCGCCGCCCGTCTGGATGACGATGCGCACGTTGTCTCCCAGTTCGGCGTTAACCATTTCCTGCAGGTCTTTGGACGCCGCCGCGCTGTAGGTTTCAAGGTCGGCGCCGCACATGTAAACCAGCACCGTCGCGCTTTTCGCAGAGGCCGTGTCCACGTAATGGTCGCGAAGGCCTTCGATCTCTATCGTCTTGCCTTCGGTCCCTTCGGTCGAGGCGGTTTGCGCGCCCTGCGACCCGAACAGCATGCTCATAAGCCCGCGGCCTTCGCTGACTTCGCTTTCGATGTCGTCGGCGGCAGGCTCTTCCACGCTAACCGAAACCGATTCTTTCATGTCATTCGTGCATGTGAGCATCGAATACGCGATAAAAGCGAGTGCGGCCAGAACGAGGACAGCGACGATAATGCGCGACATCGACGACGATTGAGGATTTTGGGCTTCGGGCATCTGAATCTCCAAAACAACGCAGCTTCCGGTTAGGGCAATTATAAGGTACTCATGTTGGTTTTGGCATATACGCATATGGAGAAAGCCGCAGGTAGGTTACACTTTCCCTATGAGCACTGATTCCAGGCAGCGACCGAAGCCCCGCAAGCGCGCGAACACGCGCTCTGCAGACACGTCGTCGGCGTCACGAGCCGATCGCTTAGAGCGCAGGAGCGTCCCGACGCGTCGTGAAAGGTCGGGCCGAGCCAGCGCTTCGGCACCGAGCGAAAGCATGCCCAAGCCCGCACGTTCGAACAGGAAGTTGGCTTCGGGCGGCGCTGCCGTGCGGCGTACCGAGCGCATATCGCCCCATTCGAAACGCGAACCGCGCATTTCACCTGTTCAGGTAGGTGTGCTTGCTGCTCCCATCCCGTCGTCTCCCGCGCGTTTTTTGCCGCTGATCGCCGTCGTCGTGGCCTTGATCGCCGTCCTTGCATTCGGCATATCGCGATGCGCACCCGCCGAAAGCCCGGCTTCGCAATCGGCATCTTCTGTTTCTGCGGCCGCCGTGGACTCCGTTGCGGCCCGTGTGTCGTTTGTCGCCGTCGGCGACAACATCCCCAACGACGTCTTGGGCGAATTCGCGGATGCGCAGGCCGGAAGCGCGGGGGATGGCGCATACGACTACCGACCACTGTTTTCTGCCATCAAGTCGCGTGTGTCGAGCGCCGATTTGGCCTATATCGACCAGGAGACCCATGTGGGCGGCGACGAGATAGGGCCGGTCGGTTACCCGAGTTTCAACACGACCGACGAAATGGCCGATGCGGTCGTCGATGCGGGTTTCGACTTCGTCGCATCTGCGACGAACCATTCTTTCGATTGGGGCTACTACGGGGCCGTCGAGCATTCCCGCTCTGTTTGGAACGAGCTTCCAGTGGCGTTCACGGGTACGGCCACAAGCTGGGAAGAAGCGGAAGAGATCGCGACGCTCGAACGCGACGGCATCACGTTTGCGCTGCTTAACTACACCTACGGCCTCAACGGCTTCGAGTCGGGGGACATCGAAGGCTACTACGTGAACATAATCGAAGAAGAGCGCATCTTGTCGGATGTGGAGCGCGCTAAGCAGCAGGCGGACGTCGTCATAGCCGCTATGCATTGGGGGACCGAAGACGTGTCGGATCCCGATGAACTCGAGTTGGAGTATGCGCAGATTCTTGCGGATGCGGGAGTGGATGTGGTCCTGGGGTCCCATCCTCACATCATCCAGCCCATGACCTGGCTCGAAGGCAGCCAGGGTACCAAGACGCTCGTGTGCTATTCGCTGGGTAACTTCATCATGCAGTACGAAGAGCAGATGCCCTACAAGGTGCTCGGCGGAATGCTTTCGTGCGATTTTGTGCGCCAGCGGCAGGGGGGCGATGTTTCCATAGAAAACATCGAATGGGTTCCCCTGGTCTACCACGGCGTCGAAGGGGAATACAGCGTATGGCCGCTCTCCGATTATCCCGATGCCTTTGCCAAGCGCAACGAAGCCTACGCCGACGTGGAAGACCCCAAGACCTGGGTGCTCGAAGAGACCGCGTCGATAGTCAACCGTTACGGCGATTCGTTTGCCATTGAAGGCGTCGATGCTGCATCTTCGTCGGGGCGGGATACATCCAGTTCGGATACTGCCGCAGAGCCCAACGCTGCGTCCGATAGTTAAAATCTAAGTATGTTCGACTCAGGTTTATTACGAGAAGTAAACAGATATCTAGTAGTACCGTAACATTAGCACTCTCGCCTTGACAGTGCTAAACGGTTGGGTTTATAACGATAGTGTTCAACGAGACGGAGCGCATAGAAGCACTCCGGAAAAGAAAGAAGATGATTGTTATGACCACACTCGTACCTCGCAGGAACCGCAGCTTGTTCGACCAGATGCTCTCCGATCCCTTCGACGCGTTTTTCGGCGGTGCTCCGCTGCAGCATGCCACTCCGACGCTTATGCGCACCGACATCAAGGAGCACGAAGGCGGATTCGACATCGTCATCGATCTGCCGGGCTTTAAGAAGGAAGATGTTTCTGCCAGCCTCAAGGACGGCGTGCTCACCGTAAGCGCCAAGACCTCCACCGAATCCACCGACGAGGACAAGCAGGGCACGTACGTGCGCAAAGAGCGTTTCACCGGACAGTGCAGCCGCTCGTTCTACGTTGGCGACGAAATCGAGGAAGCCGACATCAAGGCGAAATTCGAAAACGGCACGTTGCAGATTGGCGTTCCGAAGAAGCAAGAGCAGCCCAAACTCGAAGAAGAGCGCTCCATCCAGATCGACGGCTAGTCAATCCCATCAGCCCCCTTGCCGAGAAGGCCGGATTCGTCCGGCCTTCTCTTCTTCTGCACCTGGCATAAGGCACGACGTTCTGTCTGCGTCTGGACGATCGCATCTTTCCGCAGCAGGCGGCATATCCAGCGCATGGTGCGCCAGAGCGTTTCGGGCCAGTGAACTCTTTATGGGTGGAAGGCGCCTATGCGCTTAATTGCGTTATCCTAGCTTGGTGATTTTCGACCGCTGTGCGCAAGACGATAGCGAGGTGTGCTTCTATGGCGGACGTGAAGGTGTACGAAGGCTTCATACGCAACAGGGCGGAGCTTGCATCCGAGCTCGGTATTGATTCGTCGGGGCTTAACCGCGTCGATTTAGAGAAGAAGATCGTGGAGGCCGCATGGGGCGCATGGCGCGAAGACCTGGGGTTGCACATCAACGGGCAGTTCGCCATCGTGCTGCATGATTCCGACACGGGCGAGACCTTCCTCACGAGGGACCGCCTGGGCGCCGAGTTGCTGTTCTACTACCGCCTTCCTACAGGTGAGTTGCTTTTCGGCACGCAGATTTCCGACCTGTTCGACCAGCAGGGCTTCGTGCGCGAGGTCAACCGCCCCATGATCCAGTTCTATCTTGCGTTCAACTACGTCCCGGGCGAAGAGACCCTGTTCAAAGGCGTGTACAAAGTCGAGCCGGGCGGGTATGTCGTTGCGGGTCCGTCCGGAGTGCGCTTCGGCCGGTATTGGGAGCTTGCCTTCGAACCCGACGAATCAAAATCGCTCGACGATTGGGCCGACGAGATTACGGCGGCCATGGAAGCGGGCCTGTCTGATCTGTGCGACGAAGGAGAGAAGCCGGATAGCTTTTTGTCGGGGGGTGTGGATTC
>CAMORQ010000156.1 GCA_946623915.1 uncultured Coriobacteriaceae bacterium
ATCGTGGCATACGGCATAACCTCTTCCAGAACGGGCAGGGCTCCGGAGAGGATGACCTTCCTGCCATCTACCAGGATAACGTGGGCATTCCTATCGCTTTCCACCGCGGCGGAAAACAGCATGCTCGCGTCCACACCTAGGCATGCGGCGAGCCGGGATATCATTGCGGAGTCAGGAAGACGGCTGCTGTTTTCCCATCGGGCGACAGTTGATCCGGTGACATACATTTGCTTTGCCAGCTCTCGCTGTGAGAGGTCCCGCTCTGTCCTGAGTTCCCTTAAGGTCTCTGCAAAAAGAGTCTCCATGCCTCTACATCTCCTAAGTTCCTGCGCCCATACGTTTCCTGAGTCTCTTTGTCTATGGTCGTTTTAATCCTAAATAGCAATTAAATCAAGATGGTAAAGACGAATTAGGGGGTGACAATCTGGAACCCCCCTGTTTACGAGAGGTTTTGACGAGAGCGCCAAGAGCGTAAAAGTCTCTTTTGCAGGTTGCGTGCGCGTCCTTGTCGCAAGACGGCGTTAACGCTATACTTCCAATTCGTCTGCTATAGCAGGCTGTCGCCGACGTGGCTCAGCTGGTAGAGCAACGCACTCGTAATGCGTAGGTCCGCGGTTCGAGTCCGCGCGTCGGCACCACGCACAATAAGATGCCCCGCTTCTGCGGGGCATCTTATTGTGCGTGGTGCCGACGCGCGGACTCGTGAGACAAGGGGACAGGTAGCTTGTCTCATGCACCGGGGTCGGGTGATTTGTCGCATTCGACTTCATGGCAAACCCCGACTCCGACGACACGTCCTGCGGCATGTTTGGCCTCTCGTCCTTGTGCTTTGGTTGTTGGACAAAGCACGGAACAGCTATTACCAAAATGAGCGACGGAGGGGCTATGCCGGGCGTTGCAATGAACGAGGAGGTCATGCGCTTCGTATGGCCAGCGAGCATGAAGGAGCGATTCCGGGACGAGTGTTCAAACGGGGCAGAAGATTGTCGGAGTGCATGCGCTTTTTGGTGATGCGCGATATCGAGGAGGCGCCGACGCCCGCCGTCAAGTTGGCAGGCATGCTCGCATCTGCGCGCGAAAGGCGAGGCTGCGGGGTTGGCCGAGCCGACTGTCGAGGACATTAACGCCTTTATCGACGCTGTTGGGACCGAACACATCGAATCGGGGCTCGTGTCGAGATTGATGTCGTGCTCGGCACAAGCGTGCTCGTCGCAGCCCTGCTGTCTTTCGACGGCGAGCATGCGCGAGCGCCCGTGCGGCTGCTCGAGCGGCACGATGCGTACAACTTGGTCGCGAGTTCGCGGATTCTCGATGAGTATCGGGATACTCTAGGCCGTATCATCGAAGCGCTTGATCAATTGGCTCCCCTCGTCCCCAACGGCGCCGGACACCCTGCGCCTCCAATGGCCCCCACCCGGACCCCTTTGCCAGGCGGTCCGCTTTTATGCCACACTGTTGCCTATGCATACAGATGTCCTTATAGCAGACGATTTCGACCTTGAACGCATTGCGGAAAGCGGGCAATGCTTCCGGTGGCGCCGCATGGACGATGGCTCCTGGCGCATCCTGCACGCGGACAAATGCCTCTACCTTGCCGCTGTGGGAAACGGGTGCTTCCGCGCGGAGTGCTCCGAAGACGAGTTCCGGCAGACGTGGCGCGGCTACCTCGATTTGGACGAAGACTATCGGGCGATTCGCGCCCGCATAGACAAGCGGGCCGATCCGTTCCTCTGGCAGGCGGCCGAACACGAGCGAGGGATTCGCATCCTGCGCCAAGACGCATGGGAGACGCTGGTCAGCTTCATCATCTCGCAGAACCGCAACATCCCTGCCATCCAGCGGTCCATCGAGCTGCTAGCGCAAGCGGCGGGGGAGGAGCGCACCGACGCGCGCGGTGTGTCTTATTACGCATTTCCCATGCCCTCTGCCGTCGCCAGCCTGAGCTCCGATGTGCTGACCACCTGCAAGCTGGGCTACCGCGACGAGTACGTTTCGGCGGCGGCTCGGTCGGTGCTGGAAGGCGCGGTTGACCTTGCCGCCCTTGCCAGTACCGGCGCACGTGATGCCATCGAAGCCCTCACCAGCCTGCACGGCGTGGGCGTGAAGGTTGCAAGCTGCGTAGCGCTGTTCGGTTTGCATCAGCTGGACGCGTTTCCCGTGGATGTGTGGATGAAGCGCGTATTGGAAAACGAGTATCCGCAAGGCTACCCGTTCGAGGCGTACAGCCCCTACAACGGCGTGTTCCAGCAGTACCTGTTCGCCTACTACCGCAATAGCTACCAGCAGGTGCGCTAGAGGCGAAATGCGGTCGTCTGGTAATTGCCCCCGACGTTCGAGGTCTTGTTGGTGAAGGCGCTGCGGTTGTGCGCGAGCCTTTCGACCGCGGCTACGTGGCTGTTGCGCCCTAAGGAGGCGTCCGATTGCCACCAAGTCGGCATGTGAAAAATCACCCGACCCCCCACACCGTCTGTGACAAATCACCTCACGCCTTCGGGGCGCGCATAAGCCAAAGGGCGCGAAAACGCGACGTAAAAGAAAAGCGGCCCTGATGTCAGGGCCGCAGTTGGTGGAAGGGCGAATGGTGGGATGGAGCCTGTGTGCCGGTTCGCGTTAGCGCACGACAGTGGCGGTGGTGCGCAGGCCCTTGCTGGTCAGCGCCTTCTTGATGGCGTTCTGGTAGCTCTTGTTGGCGCTTCCGCACTTCACGGTCACGTTCTTCACGCCAGCGTTGGAGAATGCACGGCCTCCGATGTCCATCTCGTCAACATAGAAGGACTTGGTGCGGCGGGAATACTCGAGCTCGATGATGTCGCTTTGGGCGATGTCGATCGTCTTCAGCTTCGCGCATCCGGAGAATGCCTGCGCGCCGACGTAATCAACGTTGCGGCCGAGCTTGACGGACGTGATCTTGCGTCCCTGTGCCGTGTTGAAGGCCGCCTTGCCGATCTGCTCCACTTCGTAGACCTTACCTTGGTACTTCACGGTGTTCACGGTGGGTTTGGTGTTCTTCGATCCGTACTTCACGAGGGCTGCTTCGCCAGGTTCCCGTGCGCTTTCCCAGCGGTCGGTCACCTTGTAGGTGTTGTCGTCCACGACGAAGGTCGAACCCACGCGCGGAACTTGCTTCTTCGCGGGTGCGGCGTAGGCCTGGTCGGCGGGTGCCAGGGCAGCGGCCAGCAAGAATGCGACTGCCATCGCGACGATTCCTGCAACTGCCGTAGCCAAGGGCTTCGAGAGGGTGCGGGTTGTGGTACTCATAATTTCCTCCTAGCGGTTGGTTGCGGTAGAGCGCCTCTACCTTTCGACGTACACAATAGGCGCCTGTCCTGAGAGGAAGCTGAGAGATGCTTCTTGACGGACTTTTCCGACGGCAGCAAAAGAGGGCGCTTGTCGCGAATGCGGATCGTTTTACCGCGCAGCTGCGCCTTGCCACTCGCATTTGCGCAGTTCAGACGTCTCACCCTTACAGTGTGAGCCGGAAAAAATGCCATTTTCACACCCTGCGGGGATTGATGCGCGCGCATGGCGGGCGTACAAAAAGAGAACCTTGATTCCTCTGCGCCGGGCGAAAAGACCCGGGGCAGGTAACTTGAAAGGGAGGAAATATCATGGCAGAAATATCTCGACGTTCGTTCTTGAGCGGTGCGGCCGTAGCAGGCGCCGCGCTTGCAAGTATGGGCATCGCCGGTTGCGCGGCTCCCCAGAACGCCACTGCTACCTCTTCGGCAGCATCGGCGGCTTCTTCGGGTAGCGCAGCATCCGCTGCCCCTACGGCCGCTGCAGGCATTCCCGAGTCCTGGGATGCGGAAGCGGACGTGATCGTCCTCGGTGCGGGCGGCACGGGCCTTTCGGCTGCATGCGCTGCCGCCGAAGCAGGTGCAAGTGTGCAGGTCTACGACGTCGACATCAAGGCGGGCGGCACCACGGCGCTTTCCGGCGGCGTTATCCAGGCTGCGGGCACGCAGTGGCAGAAGGAAATGACCGACTTCAAGGACGACACGCCCGAAAAGCATGCCGAATGCTACATCGAGCAGGCCGAAGGCCGCGCGGACGAAGAATTGGTTAAGGCCATGACGGCCCGCGCCCCCGAGCTGATGGAATGGCTCGCGAGCATCGGCATCAAGTGGACCAGCGTCTACGGCAACCATCACGTGCCCTACGTCACCGAAGGCCTCCATGCCGACCGCATCCATGTCTACGAAGGCGGCGGCGGCATCGGCGAGGGTGGCGTGCTCACCGACACCGAGTTCGCAGAGGCGGAGCGCCTTGGCGTCGAGTTCTTCTTCGAGCACAAGGCCGAACACCTTATCTGCAACGGCGAAGCAGGCGTTGTGGGCGTGCAGATCAGCAGCGGATCGAAGACGCTGAACGTGAAGGCCAACAAGGGCGTCGTTTTGGCGCTTGGCGGCATGGACCGCGACGAAGAAATGGCCGCGGCGTTCAATCCGCAGCTGGTATGGGACCTGACCGAGCAGACATGCATGATTTCCGAATTCGCGCAGGGCGACGGTATCCGCATGGGCATGGAAGTGAATGCTGCACTGGCCACCGTGGGCGGCTGCATCGACTTTGATGCGGTCACCGGCAATGCCACCAACAACACGCTGCCCCAGATTCCTTGCATCTTCGTGAATGGCGCTGGTAACCGCTTCGTGTGCGAGGACGCCACCTACGCATACACCATCCGCGCCATCTTCCAGCAGGAAAAGCAGTACGGCGCTCCCACCTGGATGATCATGGACAAGCACATGGTCGACCAGGGTGCGGCTGCGTGGGCGGCAGATCCCGAGGCCGCGGCTTCCGGCGACTTCGCGGGCGATCTGTTCGTTGCCAACACCATCGAAGAGCTGGCAGAGGCAATTGAAGTGCCTGCCGTGGCTCTGAAGGGCACGGTTGACACCTGGAACGCTATGGCGGCTGAAGGCGCAGACCAGCAGTACGGCCGTACGATGGAGATTACTCCGCTCGATACGCCTCCCTTCGTGGCTCATCGCAACCGCTCCGCGAACCTTGGCAGCCTGGGCGGCTTGAAGATCGACACGAACGCCCAGGTTATCGACAACAACGGCAACCCGATTCCGCACCTGTATGCAGGTGGTATGAACACCGGCGGTTGGTACGGCTCGTATTACCCCGGTTCCGGCACGTCGCTGACGGGCGGCTTGGTGTTCGGCCATATTGCTGGCGAAAGCGCCGCAGCGGCCGAGGCTTGGGCGTAATCGCGCCGTGTAGCTATCCCTCACGGGCCTTTCAGACAGCACGCGCTGTCTTGGGCATCCTCCCAATTGGAGCCTGGCACCTCCTGCCAGGCTCCTTTTTGCTGTTCGGCCGGCGCTGCTAGGTGCTGTTAGAGTCGGGCGATTTTCGCCACTCGCAGAGTCGAATTAAAATCGCCAAT
>CAMORQ010000157.1 GCA_946623915.1 uncultured Coriobacteriaceae bacterium
CCATACGCCCCAATACGGTGTTGTGCAACTACTACGCCGACAAAGGCGGCCTGGTGCTGGGCTTCGAGGTGGGGTAAGCGCAGAAGCGGACCATGACGACCAAGGAGTCAACAAGGGAGCGCCCCCAGCTGTGAGGGGCGTTCCCTTTTGGTGATGGCCGCTTTCGGGCGGCGCGCCCCCTGGTCGTGAGCGCCTTCGTTCGGCCGGCGCCCCCTTCTGGTCGCGGGACGCCTCCGTTCGGCTGGCGCGTTCCCTGGTCGCGAGTGTCTCCATTCGGCCGGAGCTTCCTTCCGGTCGCGGGACGCCTCCGCTCGACCGGCGCCTCCTTCCGGTCGCAGGCGCCGTTTTCGACCATCCCCCTCTGGCCCTTTTTGTCCAGCGGTCGGTTGTCGCGCTCGTTGTGCCTGAGCATGGCATACAATGATTGCAGCAGAAACGAACGAGGAGGTTCCCATGAAAGCTCTTATGGTAAACGGCAGCCCGCGTAAGGAATCGAACGTGCAAATCGCGCTCGACGAAATGCGCGCAATCTTCGAGGCTGAAGGCATCGATGTCGAGTGCATCCAAATCGGCAGCCAGGACATCCGCGGCTGCATCGCATGCAACAAGTGCTCTGAGCTGGGAAGATGCGTCTTCGATGACGTGGTGAACGAAACCGCCGCCAAGCTAGAGGAAGCCGACGGCATGGTGATCGCAAGCCCCGTGTACTACGCGTCTGCCAACGGCACGATCATCAGCTTCCTGGATCGTCTGTTCTACAGCTCTGGCAGCATCGACAAAACCATGAAAGTCGGAGCCGCGGTGGCGTGCGCCCGGCGTGGTGGCACCACGGCCACGTTCGACGAGCTGAACAAGTACTTCACCATTTCCGGCATGCCCGTCGCCAGCGGACGCTATTGGAACGCCGTGCATGGCGCCGCCCCCGGCGAAGCCTCGCAAGACGGCGAAGGCCGAGCGCACATGCGCATTCTTGCCCGCAACATGGTGTTCCTGATGAAAAGCATCGCGCTCGGCAAAGAGCAGTTCGGCATCCCCGAAACCGAAGCCTACGAGAATACGAACTTCATCCGCTAGTGGACCAGTTCTCCCGGACACGGTTGCTTTTAGGCTCAGACGCGGTTGCGCGGCTGCAGCGCGCCCATGTGGCCGTGTTCGGGCTTGGCGGTGTGGGTGGCATCTGCGCCGAAACGCTCGCACGCGCAGGCATAGGTCGCCTGACCGTGGTCGACAAGGACTGCGTGAACATTACCAACGTGAACCGGCAAGTGGTCGCCACGCTCGATGCCGTCGGGCGTCCTAAGACCGAGGTTATGCGCGAGCGCATCGCATCGCTTAACCCCGCATGCCAGGTGGACGCCCGTCAATGCTTTTTCTTGCCCGACACGGCAAGCGAGTTCGATTTCGCTGCGTTCGACTACGCGGTGGACGCGCTTGACACCGTGACCGCGAAACTGCTGTTCATCGAAACGGCGCACGCAGCGGACACGCCGTTCGTAAGCTGCATGGGAGCCGCAAACAAGTGCGACCCTTCCGCCTTCCGCGTGGCAGACATCTCCAAAACCGAGATTTGCCCGCTCGCGAAAATCATCCGCAAGGAAACGCGCAAACGGGGCATTCGACACTTCAAGGTGGTCTACTCCCCCGAGGAGCCGCTCGTTCCCCGCGCCGAAGAGGAAAGCGAAGGACCCGACCCCGGACGCCGCAGCCTGCCTGGCACGCATCCTGCCGTACCCCCTGCCGCCGGCCTGCTGTTGGCCGCAGAGGTTATCAACGACCTGACAAATAGCTACGACGCAATGTCGTTTAGTTAAGAGCAAGGTCGACAACTCGTATCAACGACCTGACAAATAGCTACGACGCGTTTGTCAGCTTTCACCTGACCTGACAAACGCGTCGTAGCTATTTGTCAGCTTTCACGTGGGGGTGCGCCGTTTGCGTCACGCACATGCCCGGCCGCACGCCCGCGCACCTGCGTTCGGCTACTTTTCGAAATAAGGGGCCGTTTTGGCAATTCAACACGGTTGTGAGGGTCTGAAGAGGGAAAAATCCCTCACAACCGTGTTGAATTGCCAAGACGGCCCTTATTTCGAAAAGTAGCCGAGCGTGGGTGCGCAGCCTGGTAGTGGGCGCGTGCGAACAGCGACGGACGTACCGAACGGTAAACAGAGGGACCCCACATCTTGGCAGGGATTCCGCGTCCAAGCATGCAGCCAACAGACCCGAAAGCGTGAACCCTCCGCTCCCTTTCACATGCTCGCCTCCAAGAGGCTATGCCAGATCTAGCTCGTTATCCGAAAGGTACGGAAGAGGAAGTCCGACCAAGGCGTCAAGGGCTTTGTCGAATGCCTCGAATTCGCCGCTTGAGCCCGCCGTGGCATCGTCGTCCTCGAGCCAGAATGCAGCCTCGTCTGCGAACGTGCAGTCGGCGGTCACGAACGCCGCGAGCGCTTCCACGAGCTGCGGGTAGAGAACCGCGGTTTTGTTATAGCGCAGCTGTCGGGCGTATTCACCCAGCCAGTTTGCCATGTGCTCGCGCGCAAACGTATTCTGGGAGCGCAGACATCCGGCCGCCTGCTCTGTATTGCCCTCCCTGAACGCGTCGAGCGCAGATGCGGCCCGCAGCGCGCAGAAATGGCACAGCAGGGCAACATGGTCGTCGGGAACATGCTGATAGGCTTTTGGAAGGTATCCTTCTGCACGGTATGCATCGCGCACCACCAGGGTGTTTTCCTGGAAAAGAGTCGCCTCGTTAGAGCGGTAGGGGCTTTCATAGGGACTGGCCGGCAAAGTCATCGGGCCTATGAAAACGCGTGTGTACTCGTCTTTCGCGCTGTCGAGAAGCTCTTCTCGATTCTGTTGCGCAAGCTTGCGCAGAAACGAATCGAATCCCGCAAGCGTCTCGCAGCCTTGAGCGAATTCCTCAACCGCATCCGCCGTCGCTTCGCCGAACAGGACATCGAGCGCATCCGCAGTCGGCTCGCCTCCGAACAGCTTGTGGAACAGCGTATAGAGATATGCGCGCGCAGCGAGCAGCGCCTCGAGTTGCAAAGCGTCATTGCCGCCATCCTGTAGAACCACCGTCGCTCCTCTCGCCCATTATGCGCCCGCCCCTTGAACGCGGCGGGCGCGGCGTTTCCTACCAGGTGCATCGGGGAGCCATGCTAGGGCTCCCCGTTCCTTGCTCGCTACATCACCACCGGGTTGAACGTCTCGCTTAACGAGAATTCGCTCGCACCGATCAGCAGGTTCGGCTGAGTTGCGCTCGCCTCAGGCATGCAGGGCAGTTCCTGGACCGCTTCCGGATGCGCAGCCTTCAATTCGTCCATGTCGCCAAACTCGATGGCGCGCATGGGGCACGCGTCCACGCATGTGGGGTTCTTGCCCGCGTCGCGTAGCGCCATGCAGGTGTCGCACTTCAGAATCAGCTCGTCTTGCTCCAGGTACTGCGGCGCACCGTAAGGACAGGCGTTCACGCAGCTTTGGCATTTGATGCACGGTTCGTCGTCGTGAAGCACCACACCCGTCGCCTCGTCTTTGTACATGGCACCGGTTGGACACGCGGCCGTGCATGCAGGGTTTTCGCAGTGGTTGCAGCTGACCACCGTGGTGAACAGGCCGACCTCTGGATACGTGCCCGACTCGAACGTGTCCACCCGGCGCAACCTTGGCCCCGACACCTGAATGTTGTGGCGGTCCTTGCAGGCAACCTGACAGGTGCGGCAACCGATGCAGCTGTCGATGTTTACGTAGAATCCTAAAGCCATCTCTTATCTCCTTCTCTTACCGCAGGCGCTAGGCTGCCGTCGTGTCGTCTAGATACGGCTTGGTATCGGGGCTGTCCACGCCTTCGGCCAGGAACGGCCCGCGCTCGTAGTCCTCCACCAATTCTTCGCCGTCGTATTTCTCTATCTCGATGAGCAGGCTGTTGTAACCATCGACCTGCGGGAAGTAGTTCGACTGCTGCCCATCGGAGAGCATCTGCTCCGATCCGCCGCGGTCGAGAATCTGGTCGCCAGATTCATCGAAGACGGAATGCACGCCGTGCGGGATGCCTACGACGCCGGGCATCATGCCCTGCATGGGCTGGGCCTTGCGCAGCATCTGCCCGAAATCGTTGAAGCAGCGCACGGTGTCGCCCGCCTTGATGCCGCGCGCTTCGGCGTCTTCGACGCTCATGAACACGGGGTTGTGGAAGGCTTCCTGAGTCCAGACCATGTTGTCGTAGCAGGTGTGGGCGCGGCGCATGTAGTGCGGCGTGTAGGCCTGCAGCGGGTACGCCGCCTTCTCGCCGCCGATCTTGCCGTCGACGAACGTCTCCTGGTAGCCGCGGTAGGGCACGAAGTAGTTCGCGTAGGGCTTGATGGGTTCGGGGTTGATGCCGATGCGGTTCACGTTGTCGGCCTTGAACTGGCAATAGATTTCCAGCTTGCCGCTCATGCTCGGACGCGGCCAGGCAGTGTCGGCAACCACCACGGACTCGCCGTCTTCACCGATGCCCAGTTTGTCATCGCGGTAGCCTACGTAGTTGCGCTTGTCGGACTCGGAGCGCTCGCACACGTAGCTGCCGTTTGCCATGAACTCGTCGAAGCTGACCTTGCCTTCCTGCTCGGGGTACAGGTCGCAATGGTACTTTTCCATGTCTTCCTTGGTCCAGCTGATGACAGGCTCCCACTTGGACAGGTCGGGCGCCAGCTCGCGCATGCCGAGGAAGTAGCCCAGCCACTGCTCGTAGTTGCTCTTCGGGTACGCGTCGTCGGGATTAGCGCCCATCCGCTCCATGATCTCGCGGCACACGGCCTTTTCTTCGCGCACTTCGAACATGGGCTTGATCAGCGGCTTCCATGCGAGAAGGGCGTCTTTGCGCTGCTTCTGCCCGTTGCCGTCGCCGAAGGGAGACGGCCAGCACAGGTCTCCCCAGCTTTCGTCGTCGTTGCCTTCCCAGTGGCTTGCCACCGGCAAGATGATGTCGGCGAACTGCGCGGTCAGGCTCATCTTGATTTCGAAACTGAAGCAGGCGTCGGCCGCGCGCATCACTTCAACGCCGGTGGAAAGGTTGCCGCGCGTCTGCAGGAAGTTGGAGCACGTCTGGAACAGGATGCGCGGGTTCACCGGCATCTCCTTGGCCTCGTGGTAGGTGGGCGTGTTGGAGCGCAGCTTGGTGGGATCGTCTTCGGGGGACGAACCGGCGTCGTAGGGGCCTTCCGACGTGGAGATGTACTTGCCGTCCTTCAGCGAACTCCACCAGCTGTTGCCCTCGATGCAGATGTTGGGTTTGGCCGGCGCCGCCGCCAACGCGTCGATGTAGCCGTAGTCGCCTCCCGCATGCGCGATCATGCGGTAACCGGAGTCGCCCGCATCCCACGTGTAGATGGCCGCGCAGCCGTGTCCG
>CAMORQ010000158.1 GCA_946623915.1 uncultured Coriobacteriaceae bacterium
TGCAACCCGATCGTCATCGTGGATGGCGGACACAATCCGCAGGGCGCAAGCGTGCTGGCCGAAACGCTGGCCGACGTGCTGCCCGAAACGAAACCAGTGTTCATCGTGGGGATCTTGGGCGACAAGGACTACGGCGCCATGCTCGAACACGTTTGCGATCTGGGCCAGGCGTTCGTCTGCGTCACGCCGCCCAACCCGCGCGCGCTTCCCGCCGATGAGCTGGCGCATGCGCTGCTGGCGCTGCAGCCCGAGGCAGAAGCCCATGTGGCCGCCGACTTCGACGATGCCGTCGCCCAGGCTTTCGAACTAGCGGGTGAAGACGGCGTGGTGTGTTGCTTCGGAAGCCTTTATTCCATCCACGACCTGAAAGCTGCGCTGCGCGCGAAAAGGAGTTAATCATGTACCAACTTAAAACCGAAAGCTGCTTTGATTCCGCCCATTTCCTCACCGACTACTACGGCAAGTGCGAGAACCTGCACGGCCATCGTTGGCGTGTGGTGGTCTACATCGAAACCGCCGAACTGCAGAAGGCCGGTCAGATGAAGGACATGGTCATCGACTTCGCCGACTTCAAGCGCGCCGTCCGCGCGCTTACCGAAGAGCTGGACCACATGTTCATCGTGGAAGAAGGTTCGCTCGCGCCCGACACCCTTGCGTGCCTCGAGCGCGAGACATTCAGGTTGTACACGGTTCCGTTCCGTACCACGTCGGAGAACTTCGCGAAGTACTTCGCCGAACGCATGGAGGAGCAGGGCTTCAAGGTGTCTCAAGTGGAAGTTTACGAGACCCCTATGAACTGCGCCATCTATCGTCCCGAATAACCCCGGCATGTGATCATGGGGCTGGGAACCTGCTTTATAGGCAGGCTTAGCTCGTTGTCGAGTGGGGGAGCAGCCCGCTTCTCGAGGAGGGATGCGTCTCCAGAAGTGCTCGCATTTGCGGGATTCCCCGTAGCTTGGTGAGGAGCCGGCCTAACGTGATGTGACGTGATCGCGGAGCGTAGCCTTAAAGGTTGCGCTCCGCTTCTTTTCGTCGTGGCGGGGCAGCAGAGGCGAGAGCTGTCTATTGAATCGGGGGTGTGGAGTGCTCTCGAGGCAAAACGTTAGATCCAAACGGGAAAAACGCCAAGAATGCAGCGTTGTGCGGCTCTCTCTGGTAGTTTCTGTGGGTGAAATTTCGTCGAGGCCCCGCCCTGCTGTTTTCGCCAATCGGCGCCTGTTTTGGCAACTCAGGCCGGTTGTGAGGGATTTTTCACCCTTGAAAGCCTCACAACAGGCTTGAATTGCCAAAATCGACCGATAACACCCTCACAACAGGCTTGAATTGCCAAAAAGGTCCTTGATTTCGGAAAGTACCCGAGCACGCGCGCACCTCAAGCATCCCGCGCACCCATGCATCCCATGTGCCCCGCGCCCACAGGTCGCGCGCACCCCCACGCGGCCGGGCGCCCACGTGCGTCCCGACCGGCTCCCTTGCCGCCTGTTTCTGTGATGTTCCTCGCGGATTCAGGGGCTAATGAACCTACTAAGATGGTAGACTTAAATACGACTGGAAGATCACCACAACGTAACGGAGGAACCATGAGCGCTCTACGCCCGACCTGCCCCCGTGTCCTGTTCGCCCTCCTCATCGCCTTAGCAGCAGTCCTCGCATCGCCGCTTTTCGTGCAAAACGCCGAAGCCGCAGACCTGCCTGTAGGTGGCGTCTATGACGACATACCTTGGCAGATTACCGCAGATGGCGAGCTTCTCTTGGGCGACCCGGACTACAAAGATGGTGACGAGATACCACGGTTCGCCTGGAATCCAGGCAACACTTACACCACTTGGCCATGGCTTGCCTACGCCGATGATGTCACATCGGTGAAATTCATTAGTCCTGTGCGTGGCTACGGCAGCGCATACTGCATGTTCTACAACATGAAGAACGTCACGTCGATGGACCTGAAGAATTTCGATACGCGCCTCATCTACAACTTCGGATACATGTTTAGTGGCTGTAGCTCCCTTACTAACCTTGATGTTTCTCACTTCAACACCACCTACGGGGGCCATTCGGCAAAGATGTACATGCAACACATGTTTGCAGGGTGCGAAAGCTTGAAGACGCTTGACTTGTCCAGCTTTGACACGTCGAAGGTGACAAGCATGAGGCAGATGATCCAAAACTGTAGTAACCTGACTTCGGTCGACGTTACAGGCTTCGACACGTCTAACGTCACCGACATGAGCTACATGTTCTACGGATGCAATGCTTTGGAGACGGCTGACGTTTCCGGTTTTAACACGCCCAAGGTCACCGACTTCAGCTACATGTTCCGCAATTGCCTTGCGCTCAATCCAATCGACGTCTCCGGTTTCGACACGTCGAGCGCCACGGATCTTTCGAACATGTTCTCGGGCTGCTTCGCAGTCGAAGAGCTCGACGTAACGGGGTTTGACACCTCCAACGTATTGAACATGTCGGGCATGTTCACCGGATGCCATGCCTTGAAGAAACTCGATATTTCCGGATTCGACACCTCGAAGGTTTTCGACGTGAGCAACATGCTCCACGCGCTGATATCCCTCGAGGAGATAACGCTCGGAGATTTCTCGATCAGCGGCACCGGATTCAACCGAAGTGGTGGTTACTGGACCGACGGCGACGATACAATGGCCGCCGTCTACCTTGAGCGCCGTCGCGAGTACGAGCGCCAGAGCACGTATTACCGCACGCTTACGGAAGGTCTTTCGACTCCGTTGTATTATGCGTCCGGCCTGGGTGTCAACAACATGTGGGAAGTGCACAACCCTCAGAGCACGTTTAGGGGTTACTGCATCAACCAGCATCGCGGCGGCGCCAAAGGCGCCTACGACAAAATCCTCGTCGACACGGACCAGGTGCTTGAAGATCAGTTCCTCGACGGCACCACGCACGGATGTGAGCCGCTGGGGTCCACTATGCGCGAAGCGCTCATCGCACTCATTTACTGGGCCGAGAAAGACGGTTACTACGACCAGGGCGACATTTGGCATTTCACGAACCACTACAACGGCACGTGGGCCAAGGACACGACCGGTCGCACCTATGCTGACATCCCCAATGCGGGCACGTACGCGCTCTACTTGTACAAGAGCCGCTTGCATAACCAGAACCTGCTCAGCATCGAAGGTGTTAACAAGGCGCCGTACGGCGGCGTGGTAATACGGAAGACGGATGAGGAGGGCGGCCCACTGCAAGGCGCTACATTCACCGTGTATCAGGTTGTTAACGGTATGCGCGGGAATGCGGTGGCGACCCTCACGTCGGACGTCAACGGCCTTGCGGGCATCTTCCGGATGAGCGAAGGTGAAGGTTTGCCGCTGGGCGACTACGTCATTGGCGAAACCGAAGCTCCGCGAGGTTTCACCAAGGTCAATGATGCGTTTTGGTTCAGCATTACCGAAGACCAGCAGCTTGCGATGGTGGACAACGGCGGTGCCCCCATGGTGTTCAAGAACACCCGCGACGAAACGCCTGGTGGGGGGATTGCGGTGGAGAAGGTCGACGAGCAAGGCAATGCGTTAGGCGGTGCCGAGTTCACCATTTACGACGCGAATGGCGCCGAGGTGAAGAAGATTTACTCGGATGCGAAGGGCAACGCCATGACCGGCGAGCGCGATTTGGATCTAGGCGTCACCTATACCATCCGCGAAACGGTCGCTCCGTCGGGCTACCTGCTTTCCGACAAGGAGGTGACGTTCACGCTCACCAAAAACGGCGAATTCTACCAGGTTGATCGTGAAAACGTGGTGTTCGCCAATACGAGCAAGCAGGGTGCGTGCGCCATCCAGGTGCAAAAGCAGCTCGAAGGCGGGCAGAACCTGGCCGGCTTCACGTTCGTGTTGAAGAACGAGTCCGGCGAAGAAGTGGCTCGCGCCGTCAGCGACGAGAACGGTGTGGCCACTTTCGCGGAAATCACCTACACTGCCGCCAGCCTGGGCTTTGTGAACTACACAGTCGAAGAGCTGCGCACCAACCCTGCCGGCTACATCTACGACGAACATGCGGCCGACGTCACCGTCGTCGTCGAAGACAATGGGGGCGATGCGCTCGAATGCTATCCGGTAGTTGCCGACGAAGGTGCCGACGTGTTCGTGAACAAGGTGCGTCGCGCCATCCACTTCTCCAAGACCGACATCGCAGGAGAAGAGCTGCCCGGTGCAACCGTGCAGGTGATAGATGCCGACGGTGCCGTGGTGGAAGAATGGGTGTCCGGCAACGAGCCCCACATGCTTCGTCTGGTGCCCGGCACCTACACTTACCACGAGCAGATTGCGCCTGCTGGTTACATGGTTGCGACCGACATCGAATTCACGGTTGACGAGAACGGGCTTGCTACCGTCAAGGGTGCCTCCGATGTGGCCGAGGGCAACAAAATCACCCTCGTGGACGCTTACGAGCCCGTGGACGGACTTGTGCAGGTGCGCAAGGAACTGGTCGGTCGCGATCTGGCGGCAGGCGAGTTTACGTTCGGACTTATCGCCGATGCCGCGCGTTTCGCAGACGGAACCGAGGGCACAGCGCCCCTACCTGCCGAAACCGTGGCTACTAACGGCGCAGACGGCCTGGTCGAGTTCGGTGCGATTTCCTTCGATCGTCCAGGGACCTACGTGTACATCGTGCACGAGATGGTTCCCGAAGGCGCTGCGGTGGCTGCCGATGGCACGACCAAGGTTGCCGATGGCGTCGCCTACTCGCAGGCGGTGCATGAAGTTAGCATCGTGGTCGAGTGGGGTGCAGCTGCGAATTCGCTTACGGCTCGTGCAGTAGATGACGCGCATGCCGGCGAGCTGTCCACGTTCACCAATGTCTATACGGCAGGCGAAGCGGTGGCGACGATCGTGGCTTCCAAGACGCTAGAGGGCGCCGACCTGAAGGAAGGCGTGTTCGAGTTCGAACTGTACGAAGGCGATGCGGCAACAGGCACGCCCATCGACACGGTAACCAATGCTGCCGACGGAGCGGTGGTCTTCGATGTGCTTGCGTTCGACAGGGCGGGTACCTACAGCTACACCATCAAGGAAAAGAACCTTGGTCAAGATGGATATACCTACGACACCGCCATCTTCCATGCGCAGGTGACGGTCGCAGACGATGGAAAGGGCAATCTGGTGGCCACGGTTGCTTATCCGGACGGCAATGCTGTGTTCGCGAACACCTACACGGAACCCGAACCCGAGTCCGAGCCCGAACCAGAGCCCGAGCCCGAGCCCGAACCAGAGCCCGAGCCTAATCCCGAACCGGAGCCTGGGCCCGGGCCAAATCCGGAGCCCGAACCCAAACCTGAGCAGCCTACGGTCGAGCCGC
>CAMORQ010000159.1 GCA_946623915.1 uncultured Coriobacteriaceae bacterium
TCACGTGTTCGTGCAGGCGGGCGTGGGGTCGCTCGCGGGTGCGGGGGGGGGCTATTTCGCCAACCGTTACGCGGACGCCCCGCCGATCTTCGTTATTGTGGAGGCAGCAGCTGCCGACTGCTTGTACCAGGGCGCGCTTGCGGCCGATGGAAACCTGCGTGTTGTGGGCGGCGACCTGCAGACGATCATGGCAGGCCTGGCGTGCGGTGAGGCGAGTCCCATTGCATGGAATATTCTGCGCAACCATGCCAGCGTGTTCGTAAGCTGTCCGGACTGGGTGGCCGCCAGGGGCATGCGCATGCTTGCGGCCCCAACGGGCGGCGACCTTCGGGTTGTCTCGGGTGAATCGGGCGCCGCGGTCATGGGCGTGGTGTCTTCGGTAATGAGAGATGATGTCTACGGGGGGTTGCAAGAGCAGTTGGGTCTGGGCGAAGCGTCCCAGGTCCTGCTCTTTTCGACCGAAGGCGACACCGACCCGGTCCGCTACCTGCAGATAGTCTGGGACGGCGCCTGGCCTTCGGAGTAGCATGCTGGGCCATCGGAGCCGCGCCAGTGGGGAAGTGGTCGGATTGTCTACGTCCTGAAGAAGGGCGGCAAGGGTGGAGCCGCGCCAGCGGGGAAACGGCAGAGCGCGATTGCGTATACGACGTCGCGCCTGCTGATGCACGAGGAGACGCTTCCCTGACGAAAGATCTAGAAGCAATATGTGGGCGTAACCTTGCGTTTTTCTGAAAAATTGCGCACTATACGTCTATTTTCCTGAGAAAAGGTACACGTTTGGGAAACGTGGGGCGATTGCGTGGCTTGTGTTTCGCGGGTCAACCTACACTATTAGTCGTTTCGAAATGCCATGCGATCGCGATGCTTCAGAAACGCGCTCGGATCCCGTGGCGACAACTGAAAAGGGAGGATGCTCATGGTTTCAAGAAGGTTAGTTGCGACAGCGGCTGCTGGGGCGATGGCAGCTGCGCTGGCGCTGGGCGGCTGTGCTCAGCCGTCTACTACAAGCACGAGTGCGGATTCCACCAGCTCCGCTACGGAGGCCGCGGCCTCTTCGGCAAGCTCGGCGACAGAGGCCAGTTCTGCAAGCGCATCCGCAAGCACCGATGCGGCATCGAGCAGCTCCGCGACTGGTTCGTCTGCTGCTAGCAGCGCGGCGGCAACCAATAACGCAGCATCGAGTTCGGCCACGTCGAGCGCGGCCGCGTCTTCGGCATCAGGTGCCGCTGCATCATCGGCTGCTGCAGCGAGCAGCGCCACATCGGGTAGCGCCGGTACGGCAAGCGCAACCGTGAGCGAGCAGGACGCCAAGGCGAAGGCACTTGAGCATGCGGGTCTTGCCGAAGCGGATGTGCAGTTCATCTTCGCGCATCTGGATATGGATGACGGCGTGCAGGAATGGGATATCGAGTTCATCTCCGGAAACACCGAATACGACTACAGCATCAACGCGGCGACGGGTGACATCATCTCGTTCGACAACGAAGCCGAATACCGCGGCACGGCGCAGAGCGGCACGGCGGCCCCCGCATCCGGCGACTACATCCCGCCCGAGGACGCCAAGGCCAAGGCGCTCGCAGATGCCGGCATTGCTGAAGCGGATTGCGTTGAAATGGGCGTGGAACTCGAGCACGACTCCAACCCCGTGCACTACGATGTCGACTTCACGTCGGGCGGCATGGAGTACAGCTACATGGTCGACGCGGTCAGCGGTGAAATCATCGCCCACAGCTCCGAGGTCGACGACTAAATCCAAGCGGTTGCTGGACTCGCGCTGCTCCCTCTGCTCCCGGCAGGGGGAAGCAACTCGGAGCGCAGGCCCGGCCGATGGATGACCCAACCAAAGCGCCTGGGACCAGTTCGTCCCAGGCGCTTGTTCGTGCCAAAGGGGTCTGCCAAAGGGGTCAGGCCAAATGGCTCCCTCACAGTAACTTTCCGTTTATTATCTTCTGGGTGATATTTCTGCCTATCCCCGTAAGCCTTTCTATTTGCCTTGCGGACAGGCCGCGACTATAAAGCACTAGTATGTTGCGGTTGCGCTCATCTTGGGCTAACGAAGCAAGTACGTCCGCATACTGCGCACCGAGAGTCTGCTTAAGAACTTGCACTGCCTCTGCGTCACTCAGCCTTCTTCTGTATCCGTCCATGCGCACTTGATGAATCTCATCATCCGACTCATGAAACTGCTTAAACCCTTCGCTTCCACCGAGCAAATCGAGAATCGTTTCGGTTTCACAATATGAAGGCCCGTCGGTATAACCCCGATAGCTACTCCACGGATACGTCTTCCAATCAACCCCTCCGATATCGACTGGGTTTTTGTGAATGTATTTAACTGTAAGCAGGAGGTGCTCATCGCGATTTATGGGTGAAGTGTCGAACCTGCCCTGAAAGACGGGGCCGACATGCCCATGGCGTCCATTGAAGTACTGGGCGTGAGCTGTGTGCAGTCGATGCATAAGCGCCGACAGTTCATGGATTTCCATGTGAAACAGAATGTGGACGTGGTTGCTCATGAGGCACCAAGCAACAAGCGAACCTGTGGAATCGTCCACCAAACTGAAAAGGTGGTGCAGGTAATGCTCCCTGTCGGCGTCATCTTCGAAGATGTTGCGCCTTCCCGAACCTCGGGCAGTGATGTGGTAGTAGTCGCCTTCCGAAATCAGCTCGAATCGTAGGGGCCTAGCCATCTCGCACTCCTGTGTTCATGTATCCGCCAGTTTGTAGACACAACTATAGCGCTATAACGGCTGCGATTTAGGAGTCATTTGGCCTGACCCCTTTGGCTCCTTTGGCTAAGGGGAGTCATTTGGCCTGACCCCTTTGGCTATGCGAAGTAGGCAACGCCGCCTTCGATCAGGGGTTGGTAGGTGTAGTCGGGGATGTTCTTATACAGGCCCGCGCCGGAGCGTTCGCTGTGGCCCATCTTGCCCAGGATGCGGCCATCGGGGCTGGTGATGCCTTCGATCGCCCAGATGCTGCCGTTGGGGTTGGCATCCAGATCCATGGATGGGTTGCCATCCGCGTCCACGTACTGGAACGCGATCTGGCCGGCGTTGGACATCTGCAGCAACAGTTTCTCGCTTGCCACGAATCGGCCCTCGCCGTGGCTGATGGGCACGCTGTGGACGTCGCCCACTTCGCACTTGGAAAGCCAGGGCGAAAGCGTGGAGCCAACACGCGTGCGCACCATCTTCGACTGATGGCGGCCCAGCGTGTTGAACGTGAGCGTGGGGCAGGTGGCGTCGGTGTCGATTATGTCGCCGAACGGCACGAGACCCAGTTTCACGAGCGCTTGGAATCCGTTGCAGATGCCTAGGATGAGTCCGTCGTTGGCAAGCAGCTCGCGCACGGCTTCGGTCACTTCGGGTGCGCGGAAGAAGCTTGTGATGAACTTCGCGGACCCGTCGGGCTCGTCGCCGCCGGAAAAGCCGCCGGGAATCATGAGGATCTGCGATGTGCGGATGCGCGCCGCAAGTTCGCTCGTGCTCTGGGCGACTGCAGCGGGGGAGAGGTTGTTCACGATGAACGTCTCCGCCTTCGCGCCCGCCCGCTCGAACGCCGCCGCGCTGTCGTACTCGCAGTTGTTCCCTGGGAACACCGGAATAACCACTCGTGGTTTGGCAATGCTCTGAGCATGTCCAAGCGGCTCGCCGTAAAACGCCGGTACCGGCTTCAGCACTAAAGAGCATGCATGGTGGGCTGCCTGGTTAGGGGCGTCGGCGGGGGGCGCATCATCTGTCTGAACGCTGTTCCTTTCAGCCTGCGAAGCAGGCTCATTAAATACACGAAGCAGCGGAGCGCACGATGAAGAATCCGATAGAGCGGAGCGAGAATCGGATTCTTCGAGTAGCGGAGCGGCTGATGCGGAGCACCCTGCCGACGCCCCTGCGGCGTCCTTCGTCCGATAGGGGAACACCGGCTCGAGCACGGATTCCCAGGCTTCCTGCATTTCGGCCAAATCGATGGTTTCGCCTGCCACTTGCCAGGCGTAGTCGTCCGTGGTTGTGCCGATTTGCGCTACGTTCACACCGGGTGTGCCCGCAAGGGGCGCTGCCTGCGCGTCCAGCTCCAGCACGAACGCGCCGTAGGTCTTCGCGAACATCATGTCCGGGTTGGCCACCGCCGGCAGCTCCAGCCCCAGGCGGTTGCCCACGCACATCTTGAAAAGCGCGTCGGCCATGCCGCCGTACCCAAGCGCGCTTGCGGCCAGAACGCTGCCGCCTGCGATAAGGTCTTGCACGTAGTCGAACGTTTCCACAAGCGACGTTGCATTTGGTCGAAGACTTCCCGCCTCGTAGCGCGGAGCCACGAGCATCACCTTGCTGCCCGCCTGTTTGAATTCCGGCGAGACGATGTCAGCGGCATGTCCCGTGCCCACGGCGAACGATACGAGCGTGGGCGGCACGTCCATGTCCTCGAAGCTGCCCGACATCGAATCCTTGCCGCCGATGGCGCCGACCTCCAGGTCAACCTGCGCCATGAGTGCACCGAGCACGGCAGCCATGGGCTTGCCCCAGCGCTCGGGGACGTCGCGCAGTTTCTCGAAGTACTCCTGCAGCGTCAGATACATGGTGCTGCGCGCAAATCCGGTCGCGATCAGCTTCGCCACGCTTTCGACCACGGCAAGGTAGGACCCCGTGAACGGGTCGGCCGAAGACAGGAACGGATTGAATCCCCATGCCATGCCCGACACGCTGGTCGTTTCCCCAAGCACGGGGAACTTCGCCACCATGGCTTGCGCCGGTGTGAGCTGAGTGCGCCCGCCGAAGGGCATGAGCACGCTGCCTGCTCCGATGGTGGAGTCAAACCGCTCCACGAGTCCCTTGCGCGAGCACAGGTTCAAATCGGTCACGTTCGTGATCAGGTGTTCTTTGAACGTAGCGCCAGCTGGAATCGCAGCGCCGTTTCCCGTCGGAGCCACAATGTGCACGTCCTGCGACTTCGGTGCGCCGTTGGATGCCAAAAATTCGCGGCTCACGTCGACGATGGTCTTGCCCCGCCACACCATGCGCACACGTGCGTCATCGGTCACCGTGGCGACCGGGGTGGCTTCCAGGTTTTCCTCGCGCGCGTAGCCGAGGAACTCCTCCACGTCGCTCGCCGCGAGTGCTACCGCCATGCGCTCCTGCGATTCGGAGATGGCCAGCTCGGTGCCGTCGAGGCCGTCGTATTTCTTGGGCACCTTGTCCAGCTCGATGAACAGCCCGTCGGCAAGCTCGCCGATGGCCACGCTCACGCCACCGGCGCCGAAGTCGTTGCAGCGCTTGATCAGGCGGCAGGCGTCGCCGCGGCGGAACAGGCGC
>CAMORQ010000160.1 GCA_946623915.1 uncultured Coriobacteriaceae bacterium
CATGTTTGGCTACCATGGCGCCGAGCACAAGACCATCCATTGCTTCGAGCACGGCCTGCCCCTTACTCCCGAAAACGCGCGCAGCTTCCCCCGGCTCCATGTACGGTGCGGGACGGCGTTTCTTATCATGGTCATGATTATCGCCATCCTGGTCTACATCATAGCTCCCATAAACGCGCTCATCGACGCGCTCGGTGTCCCCGACGGGGCGCCTAAGCTGGTGCTGGTCATCTTGGTGCGTATCGTGCTCATGCCCCTCATCGCGGGCTTCACCTACGAGATCACGGTTAAGTGGGCCGGTTCGCATCCGGACAATCCGTTGGTGAAAGTAGTGCTGTGGCCGGGCATGCAAATGCAATACCTCACCACGCGCGAGCCCGACGATGGGCAAATCGAGTGCGCTATCGCCGCCATGAAGCTCGTGCTGGAGCGGGAAAAGGCGGAAGAAGCTGCTTGATTTTTGACGAAATCGGGTTTTTTCCAACGACTCTGTTTTTTCGTGTATGCTAGCTAGCGCTTAGTGCCGCCGGGTGCTTAAGCGTTTCGCTTCGGACGTCCGATACAGCGCCCGATGCGGGCTATCCCCACGCACGTTAAATCTAGAAAGGGGCATCGTGTGAAGTTAGTCGTCACAGAAAAGAACGACGCTGCAGAAAAAATCTCGCAGCTTCTCGGGGCGGGCAAACCAAAGAAGGACAAAGTTTACAACACGCCGGTGTATCGGTTCGAGCACGACGGGGACGAATGGGTGACCATAGGGTTGCGCGGCCACATCCTCGAGCCGGATTTCACTCCGAAACTGCGCTACAAGAAGAAGACGGGCTGGCAAGGGATAGGCGTCGACGGGGAAGTGTTCGACGTCGACATGCCTGACAGCCTGCCCAAACCTCCTTTCAAAAAGAAGAAGCCCTTCGTGGAAGACGGTGTCGAGCTTTCGGCATGGAAGATGGACGCCCTTCCGTATTTGGCCTACGCGCCCGTTGAAAAACTGCCGAAGGAAAAGGACATCATCCGCTCGCTCAAAAACCTCGCGGGCAAAGCCGACAGCGTGGTCATCGCCACCGACTTCGACCGCGAAGGAGAGCTTATCGGGGCTGATGCGTTGTCGATGGTCCAGCAGGTGAACCCCGACATCCCCGTGTCGCGGGCGCGCTATTCGGCGTTCACCAAAGAGGAAATCCAGCACGCGTTCGACAATCTGGTGGACATGGACTACAACTTGGCTGCAGCAGGTGAATCGCGTCAGGACATAGACCTTATCTGGGGCGCTGCGCTCACGCGCTTCCTTACGCTGGTGAAGTTCGCCGGTTACGGCAACACCCGGTCGGCCGGCCGCGTGCAGACGCCCACGCTGGCGCTCGTCGTCGAAAAGGAACGCGAGAGGCTCGCGTTCGTTCCTGAAGACTACTGGGTGATCACCGGTTCGTTCGGGGAGGGTCAAGACGCCTTCGAGGCGCCTCATGCGACGGCGCGTTTCAAGAAGGAAGACGACGCGCTCGCCGCCATGCGCGCCATCGAGGGCGCCACGCGCGCCACGGTGGGGTCGGTCGAAAAGAAGCGGCGCCAGGTTCCGGCCCCCGCGCCATTCAACACCACGTCGCTCATGGCCGCAGCCGCAAGCGAAGGTCTGTCTCCTGGACGCACGATGCGCATAGCCGAAAGCCTGTACATGGACGGCTACATTTCCTATCCCCGCGTCGACAACACGGTCTATCCTTCGTCGCTCAACCTGGCCGAAACGGTGGCGCGCTTGCAGGGCAAACCCGCCTACGCGCCCTATTGCGACAAGCTGCTGTCTGCAGGGCCGCTGCATGCCACGCGCGGCAAGAAAGAAGAAACCGACCATCCGCCCATCTATCCCACGGCGGCTGCGACTCCCGACGACCTGCCGGCCGCCGAATACAAACTCTACAACCTCGTGGCGCGCCGTTTCCTGGCCACCCTTTCGGGGCCTGCCACCATCGAGGGAACGAAAGTGAACCTCGACGTGTCAGGCGAGCCGTTCGTCGCGAAGGGCGACGTGCTGGTCAACCCCGGATACCGCGAAATCTATCCTTTCGGCCTGAAGAAGGACGAGCAGCTTCCCGCGCTCGAGGAAGGGCAGACCATCGCCTTCAACGGTGCAACGTGCGAAGCGAAGCAGACCGAACCGCCAGCCCGCTATTCCCAAGGCCGTCTTATCCAGGAAATGGAGAAGCGAGGGCTGGGGACCAAGTCGACACGCCATTCCATCATCGACCGCTTGTACAACGTCAAGTACATCGTCAACGACCCCATCGAACCATCCGCTTTGGGCATGGCAGTCTGCGATGCTTTGGGATCTTTCGCGCCGCACGTGACGACGCCGGAGATGACGGCCCAGCTGGAAGAGGAAATGAGCAACATCGCAGCCGGCTCGACGACCAAGGACACGGTGGTCGGCCATTCGCGGGCGCTGCTTTCCGAGCAGCTCTCCGAGCTGATGCCGCATTCCGAGGAAGTGAAGGAAGCGCTGGCCGACGCGGTGGCGCTTGACGCATACGTGGGCACATGCCCCAAATGCGGCAAGGATCTGCAGCTGCGCGTCTCTCAGAAAACGCGCGGGCAGTTCATCGGCTGCGCTGGATGGCCCGAATGCGACGTCACCTATCCGCTTCCGCAAGGCAAGATCGAATCCACGGACACGCCTTGCCCGACCTGCGGCATGCCGCAGGTGAAGGTGAGCCCCTTCAGGCAAAAGCCCTACATGCACTGCATCGACCCGGAGTGTTCGTCCAACAAGGAAGAGGACGTGGTTGTGGGTCTATGCCCTGTGTGCGGCGAGCGCGGCGTGGACGCCATGATGGTCGCACGCAAGAACCCGCGGACGCTGAAGCGCTCCATCACCTGTTCGAATTTCGACGAATGCGGGACGCGCTACCCGCTGCCCGCTCGCGGTCAGATCACGGCGACGGAAGAAGCGTGCGAGCACTGCGGTGCGCCGATGGTCATCGTTACCACCAACCGTGGACCCTGGAAGCTGTGCCCCAACTACGATTGCCCCGGCAAGGAAGAGGCCAAGGCCAAGAAGGCCGCCCGTGGCAAGGGCAAGAAAGGGTAGGCCGCATGAACGGGGGCGAACAGCTAACGCGCGGCGTGTTCATCACCTTCGAAGGCGGTGACGGCTCGGGCAAAACCACCCATATCCTGTTCCTCGCCGAAGCCTTGCGCGACGCCGGCTACGAGGTTCTGTGTCTTCGCGAGCCGGGCGGCACCCAGGTGGGCGAATTGCTGCGCGATGTCGTGCTCGACCCCGAGTACGTTGCCATGGCGCCTGAAGCCGAGCTTCTTATCTACGAAGCCGCCCGAGCCCAGCTCGTCTACGAGGTCGTTGCCCCCGCCCTTGAGCGCGGCGCGGTCGTGCTCTGCGACAGGTTCTTCGATTCGACCATTGCGTATCAGGCGTACGGACGCGGCATAGACCGCGAATTCGTTCGGCAGGCGAACATTTTCGCCTGTCAGGGCGTCGTTCCCGACAGGACCGTGTTCATTGAAACGAACGCGTCGGCAGAAGTGGGCCTGCAGCGCGCCATGCACGGCCGCGATGGCGACCGCATGGAACGCGCCGGCGTCGAGTTCCACGACCGGGTTCTTTCCGCCTACCGCGACATCGCCAACGCCAATCCCGAAAGGGTGTGCACGGTCGTGCTTCAGGACACGAAGGCCGAAACGGCCAAGCAGGTGTTTCGCGCGGTGGCCGATTTGTTTGGCTGGAATGCCGACGACCTGCCTTTCACCGATTCGTATTTCGAAGGCGCCAACGCCATCCGCGCAAAACAGCGCGTGCGCGAGGACGAAGATGCCTGACGTGTTCAGCGGCATACTCGGCCAGCCGAAGGTGCGCGACTTCCTGCGTTCCGTGGTTGCGCACGGTCGGATCGGCCAATCGTATCTGTTCACCGGTCCCGCAGGTTCGAACAAGACCCTTGCCGCCTACGCGTTGGCTCAGGCGGTCATCTGCGAAGACGGTGTCTGCGGAACGTGTGATGCGTGCAAGCGCGTGTCACGGCGCAAGCATCCGGACGTGCGCTACTTCGAACCCGAAGGCGCCGGGGGATACCTTGTGGAGCAGATCCGCGAAATCGTCGGTGATGTAGGTTTGGCGCCCATCCAGGCGTCGTCGAAGGTCTACATCATCGACCGCGTCGACCTGTTGGGCGTCCAGGCCGCCAACGCGTTTCTCAAGACGCTCGAAGAGCCGCCTGCTAACGTCGTGTTCATCTTGTTGGGACGCACGCAGGCAAGCGTGCTGCCCACCATCGTTTCGCGTTGCCAGGTTGTGCCGTTTCGCCACATCCCGCAAAGCGAGGCGTGCGGAATCGTGTGCCAGAACAGCGGTGCGACGCCTTTGCAGGCGGCCGTCGCCATCCAGGCGTGCAGCGGCTCGATTTCCAAGGCGATCGAGTTTGTGCGTTCGACGGAGCGCTTCTCCTTCCGCTTGCGCGTCATGCAGGTCATGGAATCGCTGGAGCTCGCCGACGACCTCGATGTGCTCGAGTTCGCCGCAGAGCTGATAGAGCGCGCGCAGGCTCCGCTCGATTTGGTGCGAAAGACCCAGGAAGAAGAGCTTGCCGCCAGTGCGGAATTCATGGCGCAATCGGCCATTCGGCAGGTCGAGGCTCGCAACAAACGCGCATTGTCCGCGAAAAGCGCCGAATCGCTGCGCCAGATCACCGCGATCATGCGGTCGTGGCTGCGCGACGTGCTCGTGGTGTGCAGCATGCGACCCGAGCTGGTCATCAACCAGGATATGGCCGAAGGCATCGGCAACGCGGCGTCGAAGACGTCGGCTCCGCAGGTTGTGCGTGCACTTTCTGCATTGGACGAAACGGACGAGGCCTTTCGATATAATGTTTCACCAGAAACATGTATCGACGTGCTGTTATATCAGATAAGAGAGGAACTGTATGGTTCGCATAGCGCCCGTGCAGCTGCAATATAGCGCCAAGGCCCTGTGGTTCGATCCGCAGGACTTGGAATTGGCCGAAGGGGACCGCGTCATCGTTTCGACGGAGCGCGGAAAAGAATACGGTGTGTGCGCTTCCGCCGTCGTCGACGTCGAAGACGAGGCGGTCGCTGCGCTGAAAAGCCCGCTTAAGCCCGTCGTGCGCATCGCCACCGACCAAGACATGGAACAAGTGGAGCAGATGCGCCTGAAAAGCGAAGAGGCCCTGCCTGTGTTCAAGCGGATGGCGGCAGAAGAAAACGAAAACATGCACCCGGTGATGGTCGAGTACCTCTTCGACGGCGACAAGGCCACGTTCTA
>CAMORQ010000161.1 GCA_946623915.1 uncultured Coriobacteriaceae bacterium
GTGTGCGTGATCATGGAAGCGAGTGCGGCCGACTGCCTGTATCAGGGCGCTCTTGCGGCCGACGGGAATCCCCGTATCGTGGGCGGCGACCTCGAGACGATCATGGCTGGTCTTGCGTGCGGAGAGCCGAACACCATCGGCTGGGACATTCTGCGCAACCACGCTTCTGCTTTCATCAGTTGTCCCGACTGGGTGGCGGCCAAGGGCATGCGCATGCTTGCAGCGCCGGTGAAGGGCGATCCGCAGGTTGTTGCCGGCGAGTCCGGCGCCGTGGGGATGGGCGTGGTGTCCTCGATCATGGAGGACGACGCCTACGCAGACCTGCGCACTGCGCTGGGTTTGGACAAGAGCTCCCAGGTCCTGCTTTTCTCGACCGAAGGAGATACCGATCCGATTCGCTATCGGCAGATAGTCTGGAACGGATGCTGGCCTTCTGGGTGATTCCTGCCCCTGCCGCATCCGAAACATGCGTCTAGGCATACGACCCCTGGCATCTCAGGAGTCGTGTGTCGTGCAGGCTAGCAGCCCGGCTAAGGGCTCGAGCATTTTACCGCCCATGCCCAGGGAACAAAAGAGGCAGGGACCCGGTTTCGCCCCCGCCTTTTCGTGTTTTAACGTTCAGCGGCTTACTTCCCGATTCATCCACCCACACTGCTTGCAAATAAAGACGCCGCCTTGGCTGTCGTCCATCCAGTGATCAAGATCGCCGTAGCACTGAGGGCAAAATGTTTCATTCCAGGAAAAACCGCCGCTGATCGCCTCGAGCTGCCCGTCTGTAAGAGTCATGCCCTCCTCCTGGGCAAAGGCGAGCATTTCCTGGGCGTCTTCGTGGCAGACGCCTTGGCCTTTTGCTCCTGGGTGAGGTTCACGACGGGCTCGAGATCTTCGTTCTGCATGGCAGCCTCCTCGCTTCTTGTTTTTGCTTTCCGGCCAATTGTATGTGCGAAAGGTCGGCTCCATCCCGCGAATCCGTCGTATTGCCGACCGCACGGCAGGGCTTATCCGGCATCTAGCGCAGCCCCTTCCAGCCACGCAGGGCGAAGTTGCTTCTATAACGTATGGAGGAAGAGCGCGTCACGGCGCATGTCCTTGCGTGTCTGCGCGTCTTAGTCGTTGCCCTTGCCCGCGAACCAGCCGAATCCAAAATAGGAGCAGGCATGTCCCTCCACATTGCTTGCGCACGTTGCACTCACTTCGTTGCTTACGCCTGGGCCGAGGCAAACGGTCCAGTCGCCGGCGACCGCGTCGATTTCCGCATCGTCGAGCTCGCGGCTATCCTTGGCGGCGACGACCTCGTCGAAGGTGCGCGGCGGCGCAGGTTGGACGTTTCGGCGGAAACGCGCCCACGCTACCTTCTGCTCGATGATTCCTGCTACCACGAACCCGATTTCGGTGGGGCGAAGTGCGTCATGCGCCCACTGTTGCGTACGCGTTCGGACGTCGATGCGTTGCGTGAAGCGGTTGTGTCGGGCGAACAGTTTGGGATCCGCAGCAAACATGGACCATAACGGTAGCGAACCGGCACCAGAACGTGGACTGCACCTGCTACGATGGTTTCGAGTCGCGAGGACGAGCGCGTTACGTGTTCGTGGGCGGTCGGCTGGTCGCGCGCGACGGCGAACCAACCAGCGTACAGCCAGGTACGTATGTGAGCAGGTAGAATAAGCAAGGCGGGGAGTGGCCCCCGACGGAAGAAAGGAAGAACCATGAACAATACGGCAATCGCAACAGGCAACGCACCGGCGGCCATCGGTCCCTACAGCCAGGCCATAAAAGCCGAAGGCGTATCCATCAACGTGTCGGGGCAGCTGCCCATCGACCCTGCGACCGGCGAGTTCGCGGGCGAGGGCATCAAGTCGCAAACGCGCCAGAGCCTGACCAACGTTCGCGCGATCCTGGAAGAGGCGGGCGCTGGCATGGCGGATGTGGTCGAGACCACCGTCATGCTTTCGGATATCGCCGAATTCGCCGACATGAACGAAGTGTACGCCGAATTTTTCGTCGAGCCCTATCCGGCGCGTGCGGCGTTCCAGGTGGCCGCGTTGCCGCGTGGTGCCAAAGTCGAGATCAAGGCTGTTGCGAGGGTTTAACGGCCGGTTGCACGGGTCGTGCGTGGCTGCGGCGAGCTAGGCGCTGGCTGCTGCCGAGTCGGGTGAAGCGGCGATGTTGGCAGACCCGTGTGCGGATCGAAAGCGCCATCGATGACGTGGTGCGCGGTATGCTGCAGGACGGCCTACCACGCCCACATCGCCTGTCGGTGTCCGCATTCGACAGGTTGCCGACTTGGCTTTCAAGCCTGGATTTCACCGCACGCGTTATACGCACAGTGCGAAGGCAGTATAATCGGTTGCGCTTTCATTTCCTATGCGAGGAGCCTCGTGGAGCGGTCCGCTGCCAACATCGCCAAATTCGTCATCCCTTCGGTTGTCGGCATCCTGCTGTTCATGGTGCCTGTCCATGTGGATGGCGCGTGGACCATCGTCGTGAAGCTGATTGCGGATGCCATCGGCGGTGTGCTCGGAGGGGTGCTGCCGCTGCTGTGCGTTATTGTCATTACCATCTCGGCGGTGCTCGGGGTGGCGGCGTTCGGCAAGCCGTCGTTCATCACGAGCTACCCGATGGTCAGCGAAACGTTCGCGACCACGCCCGTATGGGCCATCATTCGCGTAGTGGGCGCCGTCTTCGGTTGGTTGGCTTACTTCCAGGTGGGGGCGGAAACGGATAGTCCTATCGGCTTGTTCACCAACGACGGCACGGGCGGCTTCGTTCTAAACGACCTGATCACCGTGCTCGTGGTCATCTTCCTGTTGGCGGGCCTGCTGCTGCCTTTGCTGCTCGACTTCGGCCTGCTCGAGTTCATAGGCGCACTGCTTACACGCGTCATGCGCCCGCTGTTCAAGATTCCCGGTCGCGCGGCGGTTGACTGCGTTACGTCATGGATCGGCGACGGCACGCTCGGGGTCATGCTCGCAGCCAACCAGTACGACGACGGCTATTATTCCGCGCGCGAGGCGTCCATCGTGGCGACCACGTTTTCGGCGGTGTCCATCACGTTTTCGATCGTCGTGCTCTCGCAGGTGGATCTGATGGAGTACTTTGGCATCTACTACCTGGCTATTTGCCTGATAGGTGTGGTGTGCGCGATCGTCGTGCCGCGCATCCCGCCGCTTTCGCTGAAGAAGGACACCTACCTGGTCGAAGGCAACGCCATGCCCGAAACGCTGCCGGAGGGCTACACGTCGCTTACAAGCTACGGCATCGACCTGGCCCTGAAGCGCGTTTCCGAGTGCCAGGACCCCAGCCAGTTCCTGCGCAACGGTGTGGCGAACGCCGCCGGCATGTGGTTCGGCGTGCTGCCCGTGGTCATGTGCATCGGCACGCTGGCGCTGGTGCTTGCGAACTACACCCCTGTTTTCGACTGGCTTGGCGTGCCTTTCCTGCCGCTGCTCGAAGCGCTGGGAGTGCCGGAAGCCGCCGCTGCATCGAAGACCATGATCGTGGGGTTCACCGACATGTTCACGCCGTCCGTCATCGCGGCTGAAACGGTGACAAGCCCCATGACGCGTTTCATCATCGCGGTCATTTCGGTCACACAGCTCATCTACCTCTCCGAAGTGGGCGGCATGATTCTGGGTTCGAAGATTCCGGTGGGGCTTGGCGAGCTGTTCTTGCTCTTTTTGGAGCGCACCCTGATCAGCCTGCTTATCGTGGCACCCCTGGCGCATTTGATCTTTCATGGCTGACGATGATACGTGCATGGCGCTCAACGTGCACACGCTGTCGCATAACGCGTTCATTGAATGGTTTGGCGACGATTTCGAAAAACTGAACATCGTGGGCACGTACAACCTTGTGTTCAACGCCACGCTGCTTGCTGCGCAGGGTGCGGGAAGCGTGATAGCCCTGCAGCGGCAGGTGCGCGTAGACGAGGCAAAGACGCTGACGTTTGTGCCGTTTGATCCTCCGCTGCGAGTGGCTTTGGACGTTGTGTGGAAGAAAGACTACAAGCTTTCGCCCGCCGCGACGGCATATCTGGAAGCCCTGCAAGATGCGCTTGTAAGCTAGTGGGCTTCGAAAACCAATCGACGCGGTGCGCAGCAGCAGGGTGGCTCGGTGTTGCAGACAACGCCTGGGGAAGTCGGCGTTGTGCTTGGCGCTCTTGCATTAAAATGTGCACACGTTTTTGAAAACGAACCACTTAGGATTCATTGCCAGCGATCGGTGATGCAATAGGTGCGCATTCGATCTTCTGGTATGGGCCACAGCGGGAAAGGGAGAAAGATGTACGAGGATTCCAACGAGCTGACTCAAGAGCAAATCGATGCGTTTCTGGCCAGCATGAATGCGGGCGAGGAATGCATAGCGGGCTCTCCTGGCCATAGAACCATGACGGCGCTGTCCGAGCGTGCCATGCGCATCACGTCGCGCATGAATGCGCAGTTCGACAACCTCTCCGGCGCCCGCGAGCAATTCGCGGAGCTTACCAGGTGCACCCTGCCCGAAGGCTTTGGGTTGTTCCCGCCTTTCTACACCGACTGCGGAGTGAACATCCACGTGGAAGAGGGCGTCTTCATCAACATGGGGTGCAAGTTCCAAGACCAGGGCGGCATCTATATTGGCGCACGCGCTCTCGTGGGCCACAACTGTGTTATCGCCACGCTGAATCACAACATGGACCCCGCCTTGCGCGCGAACCTGCTGCCCGCACCCGTGCACATCGGCGCCGACGTGTGGATCGGGGCGAACTGCACCATCCTGCCTGGCGTGACCATCGGCGACGGGGCCGTGCTTGCAGCCGGTGCCGTGGTGACGAAAGACGTGGAGCCCAACACGGTCATCGGCGGCGTTCCTGCGAAGGTGCTCAAGCGCCTGTAGCGGCCGCGTATCCAACTCGTTTCTGTAAACAAGGGCTGGCAGGAGGGGGGTGACACGCCCCCGCACGGTGCGTCTGTGGAATTTCCTGTATATGCCTTGATTTAAAGTTAACTTTAACTTGTAGGCTAGGGGCACTATGACTTCCAGAAACATGACACGTAAAGAGTTTGCGGTGCTGGGTGCAACGGCAGGGGCCACATTCGCGCTTGGCCTGGGCGGTTGCGCATCGGGCGGCACGGCAGGCGCTTCGGCATCCAGCGAAGGCGCGAGTGCGCAGGAATCTGCGGCATCGCAGGAGATCGCTTCGTCGGAAACGACGGCTGGAGCATCGTCCGAAGGTGCGTCTGCATC